>JAISKP010000031.1 GCA_031260885.1 Eubacteriales Family XIII. Incertae Sedis bacterium | reverse complement strand
CCAAATAACGCATAAGTTCTTTATAACCGATACCGAGCATCGATATGTGTCCGCTTCCCAGTCCGGCATCGATGAGTCCGCGCACCTCTTCTTCGAGTCCTGTGGCGATCAGCCGATCGACCCTTGCATCGATTCTGATCAGAAGTTCTTCCCGCGATCGTTCAAGCAGAATCAGCACCGGATCAAACAGGCTTCCCGGCACGAATGACCTTTCAAATTCGTGCAATCCCTCCGATTCCCCTCCGGTTTCAAGCCGTTCGAGCGCGCGAATGATGCGCTTCTTGTTGTTTGGATGGATGCGTTCGGCACCCTCCGGATCTCGTTCTTTCAGTATACCATAGATGTACATGCTGCCGTAGACGTCGGCAAGTTCTTCATATTTCCCACGAATCGCCTCATCTTTTCCGGTACCTGAGAAATCCATGTCATAGATCAACGCGTTGATATACAGTCCTGTGCCTCCACAGATGACCGGAAGACGCCCTCTTGCGCGTATATCAAAAATGATCGCCGCCGCGTCCTCGCGGTATTTCGCGGCGGAATATTCCCGCGCGGGATCCACAAACCCGATCATGTGGTGCGGCACGCGCGCAAGTTCCTCTACAGAAGGCTTTGCAGTACCGATGTCGAGCCCCCTGTAGATCTGCATGCTGTCGGCTGAAACGATCTCACCGTTATATCTTTCGGCAATTTCGATCGCATATTCGGTCTTTCCGACCGCAGTCGGTCCGATCACGACGATCGCCTTCGGAAGGTTTCCCTCGTTAATCACAGAAAAACTCATAATCAGAAGATCGTGAACCTATTCAAGAATCGATTCATCATTTTGTGGATGTCGCATCCATGCGCTCCGTGTGGGTCAGTCCTGACAGCCGGATGACCTCCGCGATATCCAAATTTAATGCGGCGGCGAGATTTTTACCGTAGTCCTGATCCGCGAGATAACAATGCGCCGCATGGCGCAGCTGCACGTTTTGCGTGACGCCCGTGATGTTGCGCGCCGTGTTTTCGATCAGCACATTCTGCTGCTCCGGTGTCATAAGGCGGTACAGATCGCCTGCCTGATAAAACGTATCATCCGTCACGTCGTCCTTCGGCTCATAGGCCATCATTAGACCGGAAACTTCACGAGGCGGTTCCGTTTCGCCGGGTTGTTCCGCCCATTCGCCGATGCTGTTGGGCTCATAGCCGATGGTTGCACCGTAATTTCCGTCCACGCGCATCTGACCGTCGCGGTGATAGGAATGCGTCGGCGCCTGCGGCTTGTTGACCGGAATCGCGTGATGATTGACGCCGAGCCTGTAGCGATGGGCATCACCGTAGACAAACATACGCGCCTGCAGCAACTTGTCGGGAGAAAGCCCGATGCCCGGAACGATGTTTGCGGGCGTGAAAGCTGCCTGCTCCACATCCGCAAAATAGTTTTCGGGATTGCGGTTTAGTTCCAACACGCCTACCTCGTGGAGTGGAAAGGTCTTCTGACTCCACACCTTCGTGACATCAAACGGATTTTCTTTGTAGTTTGCCGCCTCTTCTTCGGTCATGATCTGTATGGACAAGATCCAGCGCGGGAAATCACCGGACTCGATGGCATTGAAAAGATCCCGCTGATGACTTTCGCGGTCTTTCCCGATCAGGGCTTCCGCCTCCGCGTCGGTAAGGTTTTTTATGCCCTGCTGTGTGCGGAAATGAAATTTCACCCAGATGCGCTCATTTTTATCGTTGATCATGGCATAGGTATGTTCGCCATAGCCATGCATGTGGCGGTAAGAATATGGGATGCCTCGGTCGGACATGGTGATGGTCACCTGATGAAGCGCTTCGGGCAGCATGCTCCAAAAATCCCAGTTATTCTGAGCGGATCGCATATTGGTCTTGGGATCCCGCTTTACCGCGTGATTCAGATCGGGAAACCGCAGACCGTCCCGCAGGAAAAACACCGGCGTATTATTGCCGACCACATCCCAGTTGCCCTCTTCTGTATAAAATTTCACAGCAAAACCGCGGATATCACGTTCAGCGTCAGCCGCACCGCGCTCGCCCGCGACGGTGGAAAACCGGGCAAATACATCCGTCTTCTTTCCGATTTCGGAAAATATTTTCGCCTTTGTGTATCGTGTGATGTCCTGCGTCACAGTGAAAGTGCCGAAAGCGCCGGAGCCTTTCGCATGCATGCGCCGCTCGGGAATCACCTCACGGTCAAAATGCGCCAATTTTTCGAGAAACCATGGGTTGTTCAGCGCCATTTCACCGCGTTCGCCTGCCGTGGTGGAATTGGTGTTATCGGCGACCGGTGCGCCTGCTGCAGTTGTGAGTTTTTTCTCCGTATTCATGTGAACCTCCTCTGCTAAAATGCGCGACACAACTGTTATCAGTAAAATTAATTTATTCTATTGTACCATAATCCCGTTGGAAATCTATAAAAACAGCCCGAGCACCCAACAGACAAGCCCGCCGATGGCTGCGGTTGACGGGAGCGTGATGATCCAGGTTAAAATGATATCCTTCGCGGCGCCCCATTTGACCGCAGAGGCTCTTCGTGCAGCGCCCACACCCATGACGGACGATGTGATGACATGCGTGGTGCTGATCGGTGCATGAAAATGTGTCATGAGGGCAATGATGGCTGCCGATGAAGTCTGCGCGACAAATCCACCGACAGGATTCAGTCTTGTCACCCCTGCGCCCATCGTCTTCATGATCCGCCGTCCGCCGACAGCAGTTCCGACCATAATCATCGTCGCGCAGGCGATTTTTACCCAGATCTGAATGTGGAAATCTCCGGTCTGATAGCCGCCTGTGATCAGCGCAAGCGTGATGATGCCCATCGTCTTTTGCGCATCGTTCATCCCGTGTGTCAGCGCCACAAACGCTGCGGAAAAAATCTGAAGTTTGGGAAAGACCTTGTTCACTTTACTCGGACTCCAAGTAGCAAGGAGCTGATTGAAAAGTTTCATGATGAGAAATCCGATCGCAAGCCCCATCAATGGAGAAGTGAACAGCGGGATGATCACCTTGTTCAAAACGCCGCTCCAAAGAATATTGCTCGTGCTCATGGTGTATGCGATCGTTGCACCGACCAGACTGCCGATGAGTGCGTGCGACGAAGAACTTGGAATTGCCAGCCACCAGGTGACGATGTCCCAGATGATCGCCCCGATGATGGCTGCAAGAATCACGTATTCTTTAAGATCTGCGCTGACGATCTCTTCGACAATCGTCTGGGCAACGCCTTTTGATACAAGCGCGCCGATGAAATTCATTGAGGACGCCAACAGAATCGCATGTCCTACCGAGAGCGCACGGGTGTAGACGGATGTCGCGATTGCATTCGCGGTATCGTTGAATCCGTTGAGGAACTCAAATCCAAGCGCAAACAGGACTACTAATATGACGATGCTCAACAATAAATCATACCCTTCTGAACATTTTATCGACATCATATCTGCTGAGGCGGACGAAAACGGGTCTGCCGTGCGGGCAGGTCAGTGGGTTTTCGCAAGCTGCCAGATCCCGCAGGAGTGAACGGACTTCATCCGAATCCAGTCGATCTCCGGCCTTTACGGCACGCTTGCAAGCCCTTGAAATCAGGCGTTCGAGCGCTCTGTCACTCATCGGCGGCGGCTGATCGGCGTCTTCTATGATGTCGCGCAGGAAGGTATCCGCTTCCGCAAAAGATAAAAACGCCGGAAAGGTCTTTACAATGAGTTCCTTCTGTCCGAAGATCTCCGCTTCAAAAGAAAGGCGCGTCAGAAATGCCGCCCAGTCCTCCGGAAGCGTACCGCTCCCGAGCGGAAGCTGTAGGATCACGGGCGTGAGCAGTTGCTGAACGTACTTGTCCGCCGTGCGATATTGCCTTAAAAAACGTTCGTAGTTCACGCGTTCATGCGCTGCGTGCTGATCGATCAGGTAGAGATTATCCGCATCCGTCGCAATGAGAAAGGCATCGAAACAGGCACCGAGGACACTCAAGGAATCGATCGAAATCTCTTGCTGCAGGTATTCCCCTGCCGGCACATTTTCACGAACGTAATTTCCCTGAAAATCAGAATTGAAAGTATATAAAGGATCTGTTGACAATAACTTTTCTATGTTAACCACCGGCATAAAGTCCTTAATTTCGGTTTCCGGATAAATATCAACCGGTGGTGAATATTTTTCCGGCACAATTTCAGCGGAACCTTTCCCTTCGGTTCCAACTTCACACGCCGCATCCGTTTCGGAATCCCCGTGATTGAAAGAGTAGAAGGCGAATTCTTCACGCTTTTGTTGCCGCTGCAGCTGCGGTGTCATGATCTTCGGAAGCGCAAGTTTCGTTGAAATTGCAGTCTTTAGAGACTCTGATACGAATTTTGATACGGCGGCGTGATCGGCGAACCGAATCTCGCTTTTTGCCGGATGGACGTTCACATCGAGGCGTGCCGGATCGACCTCCAAAAAGAGAAAGACGATGGGGAAGCGCCCTTCCGTCATGTATTCGCGGTAGGCCTCCGACACGGCGTCCTGAATGCCTTTATCCTGCACGTATCGCCCGTTTACAAACAGCGTCTGTCCGCGCCGGCTCTTGCGTCCCTGCGCGATGCCTGAGAGATAGGCGGTCAGGCGAATCGAATCATCTTCGGATGCCGCTTCCGTTTCGAGCAGATCGTCCATCTCAAAACCATAGACCGTCAGAATCGCACGTTTTCGGTCGCCTGAACCGTTCGTCGCGAACAGCACATTGTCATTGTTGACGAGCTTTACGCGGAGCCTTGGATAGGCGACAGCGATGCGGGAGATGAAGTCGATGACTGCGCTGCTCTCCGTGCGCTCCGAGCGCAGGAATTTCAGCCTGGCCGGCGTGTTGTAGAACAGATCCGTGATCGTAACGAGCGTGCCGTCGGCAGCGCCTTCCTTTGCAATTTCAACGATTTCTCCGCCTTCTATCGAAATGCGTACGCCCGCCTTTGCATCGGGCTGCTTCGTCGTCATCTCAAGTCTCGATACGGCAGCGATGCTCGCGAGCGCTTCACCGCGGAAACCGAGTGTACCGATCCGTTCCAGATCCGCCTCTATATCGATTTTGCTCGTCGCATGCGGCGTAAATGCGAGCTCGATTTCCGCAGGGTCGATGCCGCATCCGTCGTCCGAAACGCGGATCAGTTTTGTACCGCCTGCCGCAATTTCAACCTCGATCGCTGCCGCGCCCGCGTCAATCGCGTTTTCGACGAGTTCCTTGACGACAGACAGCGGTCCCGTCACAACTTCTCCGGCTGCAATTTTATCGAATATGTATTTTGGAAGCAGTTTTATCTTCCCGCGTCCATGGGTAGTATTGTCTGTCATAATTTGTTTCCGTTCTTAAAATTCCCGAAATCGATCTACGATTCATCCTTCTCCGCTGCGGTCTTTAAATCCTCCAGAATCGAAAACGCCTGCGACGGCGTGATGTCGAGCAGATTCAGCGCTTTCAAGCGCGTTATGACCGGATTCGGCGCGAAGTCAAACAGTGAAATCTGTTTCGGCGCGTGTTCGTCGTGACGCTCATAATCGATCTCGATCTCCTTGCGCTCGTTTTCGAGCAATGCGAGCTTTTCCTCCGCGCTGCAGAGCAACGTCGCCGGTACGCCGGCCAGCTTCGCGACGTGAATGCCGTAGCTCCGGTTCGAACTGCCCGCTTTGATGCGGTGCAGAAAGACGATCTCGCCGCCTTCTTCCGAGATGTCCGTGTTCAGATTTTTCAATCCCGGCAACTTCCCCTCGAGGACGGTCAGCTCGTGATAGTGCGTTGCGAAAAGCGTCCGGATGCGTTTGCTGCCCGTACAGAGATACTCACAGACGGCCCATGCGATCGCAAGTCCGTCATACGTGCTCGTTCCGCGCCCGATTTCGTCCAGAATCACGAGGCTTTTATCCGAAGCGGTATTCAGAATATAGGCGAGTTCGCTCATTTCGACGTAGAACGTGCTCTCGCCCTTCGCGAGGTTGTCCGAAGCGCCGATGCGCGTATAAAGGCGGTCGCAGGCACCGATCAGCGCATCCTCGGCAGGCACGAAACAGCCCGCCTGCGCCATGAGCACGATGAGCGCAGTCATGCGCATATAAGTCGATTTTCCCGCCATATTCGGTCCCGTGATGAGCAGCAGACTGCCGGAATCCCTGTCGATATAGACATCGTTTGGAACGAACCGACGATCCGTCAGATTTTCTTCGATGACGGGATGCCGTCCCTTGACGATCCGGATCACATCGCCTTCGGTCACGACCGGCTTTACATAGCCGTTTTTCTCCGAAATCTCCGCAAACGACGCGAGCACGTCGAGCGCCGCGAGCGCCGCCGATGTCTGCTGAATGAGCGGGATATACGCCTGGAGCCGAATCCGAAGCGCATTGAAAAGATCGTATTCCGTCTGGTTGATCTTCGCTTCCGCGCCCAATACGCGGGATTCCGCTTCCTTCAGATCCGGCGTGATGTAACGTTCGGAATTCACGAGCGTCTGCTTGCGGATGTAATCGTCCGGCACGAGACTTTTATTGCCGTTCGTGATGTCGATGTAATAGCCGAAAACTCTATTGAAGCCGACCTTGAGATTCTTGATGCCGGTCCGCTCGCGTTCGCGCCCCTCGAGCGAGGCGATCCACTGCTGCCCGTCTAAGATGCCGTCCTTCAGCGCATCGAGTTCCTCGGAATAGCCTCTGCGAATGACGCCGCCCTCCCGGATCGTGAACGGCGGGTCTTCGACTATCGCTTCCTCGATCAGTTCCCTGACGTCGGAAAGGTCGTCCGTGTCCGCGAGGATTTCGGCGAGCAGGGAATCCTCCGGCGCGTCGGACAATTCCCGCCGCAGCTCGGGGATCACCGAAACGCTGTTTTTCAGCGCGATCAGATCCCTGCCGTTTGCGATCCCGTAGGAAACACGCCCCGCGAGGCGTTCGAGGTCGTAGACGGATTTCAGATGTTCGCGGATGTTGTTGCGCATGAGGAGATCGCCTACGAGAACATCGACTGCATCCAATCTGCGCGCGACCTCCGGGACGGCGATCAGCGGCATGCGCAGCCACTTTTTGATCAGGCGCCCGCCCATCGCCGTCCGCGTCCGGTCGAGCACGCCGAGCAGCGAACCCTTCACCTGGCGGTCGTAGATGGTCTCGGTCAGTTCCAGATTGCGGATGCTGGACTTGTCGAGCATCATATGATCCGAAATGCTGTGAATTTCAAGCGATTTCAAATGATGCAGCGGTTGTTTCTGCGTCTCTTCGAGATAGGCGAACAGCCCGAACAGCGCATTTGCAATGCATCCGTCCTCCTCTGTTCCAAGACCTTTCAACGATGATGCGCCTGAAAGCGCCAAAACAGCCCTTTTGCCGCGTTTTTCATCGTAATAGGTGTCAGGCAAGGCGGAAAGGTAAACATCCGTCTGTTCGCGTATTTCCGTTTCAAAGGCGGGGTCGTCAATTTCGTTGATGAGGATTTCCTTTGCGCCGATGCGCGAAAGTTCACTGCTAAGCTTGCTCTTCATGCCCGTGCCAGAGATGACCGCGGCGGCGAGTTCACCCGTCGTGATGTCGCACCAGGCGAGACCGATCTCCTGTTCACTTCCGGCCCGTCCATCCTGTCCGTATCTGTAAATCGAAGCGAGGTAGCTGTTTTCCTGTGCGTTCAGCATGGATTCGCCCGTGACCGTACCCGGCGTCACGATGCGGACGACGTCGCGTTTCACGAGATCTTTCGCCAGCGCGGGATCCTCGACCTGTTCACAGATCGCAACCTTATGCCCGAGGCTTACGAGCTTTGCAATATAAGAATCCGCAGAATGAAACGGCACGCCGCACATCGGCGCCTTCTCCGTCCCGATGCCGCAATTTTTTTTCGTCAGCGTGATCTCGAGCAGACCCGACGCCAGCAGCGCGTCGTCCCAGAACATCTCATAGAAGTCACCGAGCCTGAAAAACAGGATGCTGTCCGCATACTGTTTCTTGATATCGAGATACTGCTGCATCATCGGCGTAACGCCGATCGCGTTTCCGATCAAATCTTCATCGATCTGCATGGTCATTCGTCCGTCGCCTCCGCAGCGTCCCCATCCGTTTCAGTCTTTATATCCGTATTCCGATGCGCATCATCGCGCGTGAACCTGCCCAGAAACTCGATGTTTCCCTTCGAGCCCGTGATCGGCGACTCGGTCAGATCGCGCATGATCAAATCGTTTTCAAGCGCATATGCGCGAACGTTTTCGACGACTTCCCTATGAACGACCGGATCACGCACGATGCCGTTCTTTCCGACCTGTTCGCGCCGCGCCTCAAACTGCGGCTTGATCAGTGCGACGATCTCGCCGTCCGCCGCCAGCAACCGCGCCGCCACGGGCAGAACGAGCCGCAGCGAGATGAACGAAACATCGATCGAAATGAAGTTCGGTCGTTCTTCGATCAATGCATCATCGAGATATCGAACATTTGTTCTTTCTATGTTTACCACTTTTGGGTCATTGCGCAGTTTCCAGTCGAGCTGCCCGTAGCCGACGTCGATCGCATAGACTTTCTTCACGCCGGATTGCAGCATGAGGTCCGTGAATCCGCCCGTCGAAGCGCCGATATCGACCGCGACCTTATCCTTCAGATCGATCGACCATGTCTCCAAAGCCTTTTCGAGCTTCAGCCCGCCCCGGCTCACATATTTCAGCACGTTTTCCGTGACGGTGATCTCGAGCATTTCATCATCGCGGTACTGCGCACCGGACTTTGATTCCGGATGTCCGTTTACGACGACGACGCCCGCCATCACGGACGCTTGAGCTTTTTCGCGGGATGAAAAGAAACCGCGTTCTACGAGCAGGACGTCAATGCGCTTTTTTCCCACAGCACTCAATGTAAAAGTCCGTCAGTTACGGGGATGACCGGTGCCGCTTCATCTTCAGAAACAGCGGGAGATACGCCGAGCGCTTCAATCGGCGTATCAATATCCGGCGCTTCATCGTTCAGGGATTTGTCTGCAGGAGCTTTCGCAAGACCCAAGGCTTCCAGTGCTTTATCCGCAATGCTTTCGGCATCGAGACCGTAATCTTTCATCAGCTCTTTGACCGAACCGTGCGGCACGAACGCATCCGGCCAACCGATCCGTCGCAAAGGAACTGAAAAACCGTTTTCAGAAAACCAAGCGGCGATCGCCTCTCCGAATCCACCACGGATCACGTTATCCTCTATCGTGATCACCGGAATTTTCTTTTTTGCAACCTGCATCAACGCTTTTTCGTCGAGCGGCTTCACAAATCTCGCATCAACCACAGCGGCCTCGATGCCGCGCAACGCTAAAATTTCCGCAGCCTTGAGTGTCTCGCTGACCATCGATCCCACCGCCCAAAGCTCGACCTGTTTCCCCTTTTTACGTTTGATGCTTTTGCCGGTTCGTATATAGATCTTATTTTTTTCACCGTTTACGGCATCCGGAACCTGCGTGTTTATCGGCGTCGGGATCCCTTTCGGATAACGAATCGAAACCGGACCTTCCGAATGCGCTGCCGCATAATCCATCATCGCAGACAGTTCGTCGAGATCGGAAGGCGCGAGCACGGTCATGCCGGGGATATGGGTCAAATAGGATAGATCAAAGATACCGTGATGTGTCTCCCCGTCCGCACCGACGCAACCTGCACGATCGATCATAAACACCACGGGCAGTCCCTGCATGGCGACATCCATTGCGACCTCATCGTATGCACGCTGGAAGAAGCCCGAATAGACACAAAAGAACGGCTTCAGACCGCCAAGCGCAAGCCCTGCCGCAAAGGTCACGGCGTGGCCCTCCGCGATCCCGACATCATAGAACCGATCAGGGTATTTCTCGGCAAATTCAGTCAGACCGGTACCATCGCGCATCGCTGCCGTAATTGCGATAATATCCCTGTTTTTAGCGGCAAGTTCAGAAAGCTTTGTGCCGCAGCGTGTAGAAAAACTTTCGTTCGGGCTGTCTGTTTCCTTGTTGCCGAGCGGCATTCCTGTTTCCGTATCGAAAGGACCGATGCCGTGAAATTTGCCGGGATCGCGCTCGGCGTTGCGATAACCTTTGCCCTTTTTCGTGACGGTGTGTACGAGCACGGGACCCTCTATGTTTTTTACGTTCCGCAACATTTCAATGACTTTGTGCAGGTCATTGCCGTCAACAGGCCCGTAATATTTAAAGCCGAGATATTCAAAGATCGATTCCGTGATCACCGCGTAGCGCATAATGTCGCGCATGTGATCGAGCCCTTTGTAAAGGGGATCACCGACGCCCGGCACGCCGGATATCGTCTTCTTTAACGATTTCTTCATGTCTTGATAGCGCTTCGACGCCCGCAGCTGACTCAGATGCCTTGAGATGCTGCCGATGTTTTCAGAGATCGACATTTCGTTGTCATTCAGGATCACGATCATATTCGTATTCAGATTGCCCGCATTATTCAGTCCTTCATAGGCGAGTCCACCGGTCATCGCGCCGTCGCCGATCACCGCGATGACGTTGAATTTCTCTTTTTTTTGATCGCGCGCTTCCGCGAGACCCATCGCCGCCGAGATTGAAGTGCTGCTGTGACCGCTGTCATAGACATCTGCCGCGCTCTCCGAACGTTTCGGAAATCCGGCCAGACCACCGTGTTGCCGAAGCGTGTCAAATTGCGATGCCCTGCCCGTAAGGATCTTGTGAACATAGGATTGATGCCCGACATCCCAGATGATCTTATCTTTCGGGATATCGAATACGCGGTGGAGCGCGACCGTCAGTTCAACGACGCCGAGATTTGGCGCGAGATGTCCGCCTGTCTTCGATACTTTTTCAAGCAGAAAAGCACGAATCTCATAACAAAGAAGCGATAAGTCATCATCCGTCATCTTATTTAAATCCTCAGGGAAATTGTAATCAATCAGTTTCTTTTTTCGCATATTCGGTTCCAATACTCTTTCTTGCCAGACACGATTCGGTTTCAGTTAGAATACTTCATAAAGTGAATTTGCGTCAATTTTGTCTTATGGAAAGTTCGCGCGCAATTTCCACGAAAAATTCGGCTTTGTCCCTGTATTTTGAAAGCGCAGCGAGCGCATTCTCCGTCAGTTCTTCAAGCCGCCGGGCAGAACGTTCCACACCGTAGACGACCGGAAAAGTCGCTTTGTTATGCGATTCATCCTTCCCGACTTTCTTTCCTGTCAGCGCTTCATTTCCCCGGACATCCAACAAATCGTCGGCAACCTGAAATGCCAGCCCCAGATTCTCACCATAGCTCCGCAGAACTTCAATCAGCTCCGCATTTGCACCGCCGATGTATCCGCCCGCGACAACCGCAGCCTCAATCAGCGCTGCGGTCTTGTTCGCGTGAATATATCCGACAAGTTCGGCGGATACCACTTGGGACTCCGCTTCGATATCGGCAATTTGTCCGGCGATCATCCCCCTGCATCCGCAGCCCTTCGCAATTTCAGATGTGGCGCGAATGCGCTGTTTCAACGCGACCGGTTGATCCAAATACAGCAGTAGGTCTTTGTTCATCGCCTCAAAGGCCGTTGAAAGCAGCCCGTCTCCGGCGAGAATCGCTGTCGCTTCTCCGAACACCTTGTGGTTCGTCGGTTTGCCGCGACGCAAATCATCGTTGTCCATTGCCGGCAAATCGTCGTGAATCAGCGAATAGGTGTGAATGTATTCGATGGCACAGGCATAGGGGAGCGCCTGCATCGGGTCGCATCCTGTAAGTTCACATGCGGCGAGGAGTAAAATGGGTCGGATCCGTTTGCCCTCGGCTTTCAGGCTGTACCGCATACTATCGTAAAGCGATATGCTGTTCTGATCGATTTCCGGTAGAAAATCCAACAGGTGTTTTTCGACCAAATACTTCAGCCGCCTGTATTCCGGGTAATCAAGCATGCAATTCTTCTTTCCTGATCTCTTCGATCATCTGTTTTGCGTTCTTCAGAATGCTGTCGCATATCTTATAGTATTTTACACCTTCTTCGTAGATACGGATAGATTCTTCGAGACTGACGTCGCCGGCATCGAGTTTTTGAGCACAGGACTCGAGGATCTCAAGCGCCTGTTCAAAGGTGAGTTGTTTTTGTTCCGCCACTTTTTACTCCTTCTGCACATTCACAAATTGCATCATAAAAACATAAAGTTCTGTTACGGCAACGGACCTGTATCTTCCACAGAAAGCCGGGCGTTTCCGTCCGTCAATCGCGCGCGGATCAGGTCTCCGGGACTGAGCTGATCAGTAGAACGAATCAGCGTTCCATCTGCATCCGTCAGCGCGGCGTAGCCTCTCTTCAGGATGCCAAGCGGACTGAGCGCTTCCAACGCGGCATATCCGGCATTCACGCTCTGCCCTGCCGCACTAAAACGATCCTCCACCTGTCGCGATAGGATATCGAACGCACGTTCTGTTCGCAGGAGCGCATGGTCGATCAGTTGGACTTCGATTGTGCCGATTTTCGTGATCCCGATCGATTCGATGCGGATCCGAAGTGCTTCCGCCTTGCGTTCGAGTGCATTTTCCAGCGTTTCAAGCGATTGATCCAGTGAAAAAC
>JAISKP010000051.1 GCA_031260885.1 Eubacteriales Family XIII. Incertae Sedis bacterium | reverse complement strand
CACGTCCAAACTGAACGTGAACGGCGGCGCGATCGCGCTTGGCCACCCGCTCGCGGGCACCGGAGCCATCCTTGTGACAAAACTTCTGTACGAAATGGAGAGCAGGGGAGCCGGAACCGGACTCGTGACTTTCTGCGTAGGAGGCGGTCAGGGCGTCAGCGCGTTCATCGACCGCGAATAAGAATATAGAGTAATATGTACCGATGCATTATTTCGCATGGGCATGTCATCCTGCGCGTAGCGAAGCGAAGTCGCAGGATCCATCGGATGCATGTGGATTCTGCGACTTCGCGCAGAATGACATTTAAGTAACTATGGTAAAGACGGAGACAGGCTATGATTACGCTAACGATTGACGGCAGGCAAGTCACTGCGGATGTGGGCACGAGTATCCTGAACGCCGCACTTGACGCCGGCATCTATATCCCTCATCTGTGCGCACATCCGAAGCTGGCGCCGCTTGGCAACTGCAAGCTCTGCTCGGTGGAAGTTGACGGCGTAGAGGGTATCATACAATCATGTGAAACCGAAGCTGCGGACGGCATGGTCATCCATACCGCCACAGAGCCGGTGAAGCATCTGCGTCAGCTTGCGATGGAACTGATGCTTGCGAGTCACCCGGATGACTGCACATCGTGCAAAGCCTATCTGAAATGCGAGCTGCAATCACTGATCCAGTATCTCGGCGTCGCAAATGCAAGGATGCATCGCTTTACGAAGAATAACATCGGACTCGCATCCGGGCCCGCGAATCCGCTGATCCGCAGGGAAGCGGAGCGCTGTGTCCAGTGCGGACGCTGTGTCCGCGCCTGCGATGAACTGAGGGGCGTCGGCGCACTCGAATTTCGCAAGCAGGACGGTGAGATCTATGTCGGCATCAAGAGTGACAGATCGCTATCAGATAGCGACTGCCGGTTTTGCGGAGCATGTATCGCGGTCTGTCCTACCGGCGCGATTCAGGATATGCCGGGTGTGTTCCCGGATGATGCACCGCAGGATCAGGCGCTGATCCCCTGTCAGTACAAATGTCCCGCACATACGGACATTCCGACCTATGTCAGGCTTGCAAAAGAAGGCAGATATGAGGCGGCACATTCGGTCATACGCGAAAAGCTCACGTTCCCGCATACGCTTGGTCTCATCTGTACGCACAAGTGCGAAGAGGTCTGTAAGCGGAGCCATTTAAACGAATCCGTCGATATCCGGGAGATCAAGCGCTTTGCAGTGGAACAGGATAGCGATCAGCCCTGGCGGGAACTTGTGAAAATAGCTGCACCGACAGGAAAAAAGGTTGCGGTCATCGGCGCGGGCCCCGCAGGACTCACGGCAGCATGGCATCTCGCCCGAAAGGGGCATGACGTCACCGTGCTTGAAAGAGAGTCCAATTCCGGCGGCATGCTCAGATACGGCATCCCGAAGTACAGACTTCCGAGGACAGTGGTTGCGAAAGAGACCGCCGTCATTGAGTCGATCGGCGTAAAGATCAGGACAAACAGCCCCGTATCATCGGTCGCAGTACTGAAAAAAGATTATGACGCGGTCGTCGCCTGTGTCGGTGCTCAGTCCGGCAATGTGCCGCCGCTCGGCGATGCGCAGTCCGCATCCAATGTATGGCCGGCCGTTGCATTTTGCAAGATGGCGGCGAAGGATGAACTGCCCGATATGGGGAGCAGCCTCACTGTCATCGGCGGCGGAAATGTAGCGTTTGATTGTGCGCGTTCCGCAAAGTTAGCAGGCGTTGAAACGGTACGCCTGTTATGTCTCGAACCCAAAGGCGGCATGCTCGCGGATGAAGAAGAGATCGAAGCGGCGACAGCAGAGGGCATTGACATCTTTAACAGCAGGACAGCCATCGGATGTGAAACAAAGGGCGGACGCGTGATTTCAATCGACTTTAAGATCGTAACGAAGTTTTCATTCGGACCAGGCGGGCTTGAACTCGAGACTGAAGAGGGCAGTGAACATCGATTTGAGACGGACAGTCTCGTGTTTGCGACCGGTCAGCGAATCGACCTGACAGAAGACTTCGGTCTTAGACTCGGAAGGGCAAATTCAGTTGTCACCGGACCTGCATCTGAAACGGATGTTGAAGGCGTATTTGCTGCGGGTGACTGCGTGACCGGTACAAAAGCGGTCGTAGAGGCAGTAGCTGCGGGCAGCAAAGTCGCTTCATCAGTGGATCGTTACCTCGGAGGAGACGGCGATATCACGGAACACTATTGGACGCCCGAAGAGCCTCAGGAATCGATCGGCACGATAGAAGGATTCGCGGAACTCACGCGCAAGGAGAAGATTACGGTACCTGAAGATGAGCGGGAGGCATGCAGCCGTTGTCTGCAATGCGATCTGAGGCTGCTTATCCGACCGGAAAAATTCTGGACCGATGACTTTTATTCGAAGAGGGCTTAGCGATCAGATACGGAGAACAAAATGAATTGCAGGTTTAACGAATGGGATATCGAAGAATATCTGATTTACGACACCGAAAAAGACTGCCCTGTAAGCAGCACAGCGGAGCTGATGCTCGGCGCCGGCAGGCTGTCCTGCGGTAATGACGTCTTCTGCAGAGAGGGCACAGTGCAGGCCGGTCTGCTCGCGCAGTCGATTTCAAAGGGAGAGGCCACCACAGATGACCTCGAACTCCTCCGTGAGGTCATAGAGATCGTTCATGCAAACGCTGACTGCGAGATGGCAAGGTCGGCAGCGAAACAGGCATTATGGCTTCTGGACGAATACCCCGACGTCTGGGAACAGCACGTCACCCGAAAGCTATGTCCTATGCTCGCCTGCAAAGCGCTCTACACGGTGCATGCGGATCCCGCAAAATGCACAGGATGCGGCGCATGTACCGCCGTATGTCCCCAAGGCGCGATCAGAGGCGGCGAAGGACTGATCCACATCATCGATAACGACAAGTGTGACCGCTGCGGCGCATGTATCGCCGTATGTCCCGAATCAGCCATCATAAAGGCCGGATCCGTAAAGCCAAAGACGCCGGATGAACCCGTACCAGCCGGTACATTCGAAGGCGGAGGACGGCGTAAAAGGAGAGGTCGCGCGTGAGGTAAGCAAAGAATAACAAAGCCGCCCTGAGCAAAAGCAATGGGGCGGCTTTTCGGTAAAATGGGATCGTTCCCGATTTGAATTCTTATACTGCTGTTTTTACGATTTGTTCACTGATGAGTTCGCGAACGATTTGTTTGGGAGTTTTATTTTCAGCTCTGGCTTTAGTAACTAAATAATCAGATGAAAAATCATCGACTTCAATCAGATGGGCTTTTTGTTTACGAGCAAAAAAACCTGTACCGTTCTCTCCGACTTTCGGAGGATTGTTTGTCCATTTTTCATCAAGCTCAGTAGCTTCCTGATCTGTCATTCTTGCCATATCATCCTCCTTTTCCCACCAAAGGGATGTATATTTTTCTGCATTTCATTGCGTGAAACACATTAACAGTATTTTCATCTATGACATTGTACATCACTTCAATAAGGTTTGCATTAATATCAAGACCTATAAGCAGGTACTTGTCTTCCACGCCTTCTTCAGGTACAATATCGCCATCATAGCAGAAAGTTTCAAATGCTTTATTGATATCATCTTCTGTGCATCCATGCCTGAATGCAGATGGGTTGTACTCCAGTGTTATACCTAACGCCATACTTAAAGCCTATCAATTCAGTACTGTCAAGGTCTCAATTTATAAAATAATCATAACATATCCTATATGCAAAAGGCAATTGAACCCGATCGGCAAAAATTTTAGAAATTAAGTCGATTTTTGTATGATAGTAATACGCCACTTGAATTGGACGAAGCAATATACGTATCATATACTTTCATTATTGTAATTAGTTTTTCACTAAAATATTCTGTCTCTCGTCAATCGAAGTATAAATCTATGAATCCATACTACCCAGCAATGCTGTCACCGCTGACCATCAAAAAACGATGTTCAAGAACAGAGTGCTCGCTTCGCCTGTGACCACGAACCGGATCGTCGATCACGGTTATCCGACGCCGGAGGGGATCGACGTCTATGAGACCCGGGCGCGTGGCGGCTTTGCCCAGGTCACCTTCACCGAGAGCTTTGTGGATGATGAATTTGCTGCCCGCCATGAGCACGGGCTCAATGTGTATGAAAAGGAGATGACGACCATGCATATTGAATCGATCCTGACTTTGACGG
>JAISKP010000022.1 GCA_031260885.1 Eubacteriales Family XIII. Incertae Sedis bacterium | reverse complement strand
ATCTTCAAAAAATTCCGTGAGCAAAAGCACGGTGAACGGAAAGAATGCCTCCGTCCGCCCCGGCAGAAACTGCACGGTAAAAAGGATTACCGTAAGCGCCCGCGCCGGGAACGGACTTTCAAGAAACGTGCGGAACAGCATTTTGACCGAAAGTGCGCAGGCAACCAGCAACCCGATGATCATCGTCTTCCCGTCGAGACCTGTGGTGCCGAAAACAAACAACCCGACCTCGGCAATCAATACCTCATATGCAAATGTAAAATAGATCTTTTCTTTCACGCAAATAGTATATCACAGAGACAGCTGGGGAGACAGTTGAGGAAACAGCTATGGAGACAGTTGGGGCGGTTCCAAAAGTCTCCCATCCCCCCTCCAAAAAATGGACAACACTTTTTTCATTTTGTGACAAATGTCATGTGTAATTTGTGCTTTCGTCACTTCCGCGCCGGACGTACATGATGTTATGCTTGTAACAACAAGAAGTGGCTCAGGAGGAGGGATCTATGACGGACTTTGTAAATGTAGAAAATCTGACGAAAAAATACGGCGATCTCATCGCCGTAGACAACCTGAGCTTTACGGTAAAGGAAGGTGAGATCTTCGGATTTCTCGGACCCAACGGTGCCGGGAAATCCACCACTCTAAATGTGATCTCCACGCTGATCGGTTATGACAGCGGCAATATCACGGTCTGTGGCTATGATATGGCGAAGGATGAACGGAAGATCAAAGCCTTAATCGGTCTCGTCCCACAGGATGTCGCCGTGTATGAAAACATGTCCGCCTATGAAAATGTGGCTTTCTTCGCATCTCTGTACGGACTTTCCGGCACAGCGCTGAAAGCCGCCGCAAATGAAGCGCTCGAATTCGTGGGACTATCGGAACATCGGAAGCTTCGGACATCCAAGATGAGCGGCGGTATGAAACGCCGGCTCAACATCGCCTGCGGTATCGCGCATAAGCCGAAACTCATCGTCATGGACGAACCGACCGTCGGCGTCGACGCGCAGAGCCGCGAACATATCATGTCTTCCATCCGGACGCTCCGGAGCGGCGGCGCGACGATCATCTATACCTCACACTACATGCCGGAGGTTCAGGAGATCTGCGACCGTATCGCCATCATCGACAAGGGCAGACTGGCCGCGATCGGGACAAAAGAAGAGCTGCTCGAAATCATCACGGATGTAAAGACCATCTATATCACCTGCGAATTCCCGCCCGATCAAAAGGAATCGACGGAACTGAGTGTCGACCGTGTTCTGGACGATCTCAAGGCGGTACCCGACGTCCGGTATGTTTCGTTTGATCCGGACGAATCTCGTTTCAAAATAGATGTGACGCTCGGCTCCGATGCGGTCACGCCGTTGCTGCGCATCTTCATGGATGCGGGAGCAAGGATTCACGAAGTCCAAAATGAGGAACCCAATCTCGAGACCACATTCCTCGCGCTGACCGGGCGGGAACTCAGGTAGGAGGGCTGCGATGTTCATGTTTATCCGAATGGGATTTCACGCGATCGTTCGGGACAAGGCGAACCTGTTCTTCATCGTCCTGTTTCCTTCCCTGCTCGTCTTTATGCTCGGCAATCTGCTGGCCTTCCTCGACAATCCCGACGAGGCAATCAACCCGATGGAGATCCGCTATACGATCCAAACCGAGAATGTCGATGAGGTTGCCGCAATCGATGCATTCCTCGAAGCATTTTCCGAAATTGATCAGATCACTTTTGTGGAAGCGGAGGATTTCGACGCCGTAAAGGAAGCGGTTCGATCCGAAAACGCATCCGCCGGCATCCTGTTTACGGAGCCGATCGGCATCGAGATATTCGAAGGCTCGGACAGCATCCAGAACAGAGCCGTGAAACTGATCTTTAAGGGATATGCTCGTCAGGCAGGTGCCTTGACAGCGATTGCGCAGACTGCGCCTGAGCGGTTGCCGGAAACCGTGGATGCGATTTTCTCCGGAGCCGGCGGACTGCTGGCGGATCATGATCTCGGCTATTCCAGAACGATGTTGGACTACTATGCCGTGACCATGATCGTTATGATCATCTTCATGGGCAGCACGACGGGCGGTGCGGAGGATCTCTTTTCCGAGCGAAAAAATCACACGCTCGCCCGAATCATCGCTTCTCCGAAAAATCGCACGAACATCTACATTCAAAAGGTGATCGCGCAGCTTCCGCAGAATCTGATGCAGACGGCGATCGTGATGATCGTAAGCATAGCGGTCTTTCATGTGCATTATGCGGATACATTCCGGGGAAATCTGCTGCTCATGCTCATGCTGATCCTCGCGGGCATGGCCGTGAGTGCGCTGTTCATGATCCTCGGCATGATCCTAAAGTTCAATCCCACCGCAATCATTATGCCGCTCGCATGGGTGATCCTGTTCATATCGGGAACCTTCTCCAAAGAAGTCTCTATTTCGGGCTTCACCGAGTACAGCCCGGCATTTCTGATCCAAAGCGCAGCCTTCGACCTCACGGTGTTCGGACGCGATGAAAAATGTCTGATCGTCATAGTCATATGCGTGGCTGTGCTGATTCTGTCCACAGTCGCCGGGGCGCTGCTGTTCCGCAGAAAGGGGTTTGCGGTATGAAAAGTGTATTTGTGATCCTGAAGAACGCGCTGCGTCAGGGAAAGATGTTTATCCTGCTGGCGGCCGCCGGCGGTATACTGCTGTGTTTCTTGTTTCAATTGTTTACGGGCACGATCACCGAAGAAGCCGGTGCGATCCATGTCGGTCTGATCGACGAGGACGTCAGTGCAGTTTCATCAGACCTCGGCTTATTTCTCGAAGAGGATCTCGGCATGGACGTCATCCTGTCGGGCGATCTTGATGCGATGAAGACGGCGCTCATCGAGAAAGATATCTCCGCCATCATAATCGTGCCTACAGGTTTTGAAGCATCCCTGCTCACGGATTCTGCTGTTGATTTAGGGAAATCTGTTGAGACGATCTTTGCGGACGACTATGTGAACAGCGCATTTACAAGGGGTTATCTCGAAAATTATACCGTATCGCTCGTTGGACTGGCTGCCGCCGCTGCAGGTGACGCCGATAAGTTGAAACTGCTTTTGAAGGAGACACGCACAGGCGCATTTGAGGTAAAGACCTTGGCAGCTGATCAGGCATATCTGGATCGAATGCAGACTGCGACGATCTTTCGCGTTACGTTGGGCTTCTACCTGATCATCGTCTTCCTGCTTGCGATCGGATTCACAAACATGATCTTCAGCGACCGTGCAGACGGGCGGTATCAGCGCATACGCGGCTCGCATATACCGCCGGTCGCTTACATTTCCGGCATGTGCTTGTTTGGTTTTATCGGCGCTGCACTGATGATCGGCGTGTATATGCTCTATGTCCGGATCTCCGGCACACAGATCGGCATTCCGTACGGTGAAATGTTCATCCTATGCTTTGCCTTTGGATTGTTTGTCGTCGCATTTTCACTCGTCTCCGGGCTTTATCTGCCAAGCCGCAATTCCATCCTGGCCTGCATCATCGGCGTATCAACGATCACAAGCATGCTCGGCGGCGCGTATTTCAACATCGATACCGCGCCGATTTTCATGCAACAGCTCGCGCGCTTCACCCCGCAGTTTTGGTTTATGGATGCGGTCGACGCGACGGTCAGGGGAGAAAGCGACAACTGGGGCACCAATGCGCTCATCATTTTCCTGTTTGCCCTGTTGTGTTTCATCCTGTCCGGCGTCAAATTTGCATCAAACAAGCCCGCTCGGAAAATCCGTTCGGCATCCGTCCAGTATAAATAATAAAGAAATATTATATTCCGTCGCAAGAACGACTACGCCTTTTGCTCCTTCAGGAGATCGCGGATCTCCGCAAGCAGATCCACGTCCGTCGGTGCGGGCGGTTCTATGGGTTTCGGCTTGCGGACCGCATTGATCAATTTTACAACGAGGAAGATTGAAATCGCGATGATAAAGAAGTTCACGATGTTCTGAATGAAGTCCCCGTAAAGGATCGCCGATCCGTCGCCGTCTCCGAAGACGTACTTCATCTGCGTGAAATCTTTTCCGGCCGTGATCAAGCCGACGCACGGCATGATCAGATCGCTGATGAACGACTTGATGATATTGCTGAAAGCTGTGCCGATCACGACGCCGACCGCCATGTCGAAGACATTGCCTTGCAGTGCAAATTCCTTGAATTCCTGCACAAAGCTCTTTTTGTCGATCTTCGCTTCGATCTTTTTTTTCTCCTCTTCAATCTTAGACATGATTGCCTCCGTTTCCACGTTCATTTTTCAGCACTTCTGAGATCGTATGCACATTCCCCAATTTGATTCTGATTTTTTTTATGATATAATTATTTCATTCAATTCGCAAGAACTCGTATTAAAAACATGGGGAACGAATACGGTTTTGTCAAACAACACGGAAAAGCAACTTGAAAAATATATGTCGTTACTGCTCGCAAACAGTCCCGATGTCACCCTTCTTTTCGATCCGGAAGACAGGATTCAGTTCTGCACCGATGTTTTTCTGAAAAAGCTTCATTTGGATCATTTTGACAGGATCAAAGGCCGGCGATATGCAGATGTCTTTGCGCTTTTTGCGTCCAAGGAATGGGTTGACCGCGTCAGTGCGAACTTCAAAGCGTCCACGCAAAGCGGGAAATCCGTTACGTTCGAAGAATCGATCGATCTTTCAAACAACAATGATCCGCGGTTCTACAAGATCACCTTTGCACCCATGTTTGGGGAAACACATGAGATCGAAGGATCGATCGCCCTCTTTCATGATATGACCGATGAGCATAATATCCAGCAGCAGACGCTTGCCGCGAGCTCCGCAAAGTCCGACTTTCTCGCAAACATGTCACATGAAATGCGCACGCCGATGAACGCGATCATCGGAATGACGAGCATCGGGAAGTCCTCGGACGACATTAAAAAGAAGGACTACTGCCTTTCCAAGATCAGCGATGCGTCGGTTCACCTGCTCGGCGTCATCAATGACATCCTCGATATGTCGAAAATCGAGGCGAACAAATTTGAACTTTCATACACCGATTTCAATTTTGAAAAAATGCTTTTAAGGATCACAAACGTTCTCGCTTTTTCGATTGACACCAAAGACATTCATTATTCGGTGAACATCGACAACGCGATCCCGCCCTTCCTTTACTCGGATGAACAGCGTATTGCACAGGTCATTACAAACCTCCTGTCAAATGCAATTAAGTTTACACCGGAAGGCGGCAGCATCCGTCTGAATGCAATCCGCGTCGGCGAAGACAGAGACAACGACTCCAGCTACATTCAGATATCCGTATCCGATACGGGCATCGGCATCACCCCTGAACAAAAAGGGCGTCTTTTCTCATCCTTCGAACAGGCGGATAACAGCACATCCCGAAAGTACGGCGGCACGGGTCTCGGTCTTGCAATCTCCAAAAAAATCATCGAAATGATGAACGGAACCCTGAGCGTCGACTCCACGGAAGGCGAAGGGTCGACCTTCACATTTATGATTCCCGTAAAGCGCGGGACAGGTGAAAGCAAATTCCTTCTGCCGAAAGGCATCGGTTGGAACAATATCCGCGTGCTTGCCGTCGATGACGCGGAAGAGACGCGTGAATATTTTCAGAGCACATCGAATATGCTTGGTTTTCATTGCGATGTCGCCCGTGATTCGTATGAGGCAATTGAGATCATCAACAATTCGGTGCTCAATTACCATGTCATCTTCGTCGACTGGAAGATGCCGGGTATGAACGGCATCGAACTTACGAAGAAAATCAAAGCGAAGTATCAGGATAATGCGAAGGCGATCGTCATTATGATCTCTGCCGTCCAGTGGAACGACATCGAACCGGAGGCAAAACGTGCCGGTGTGGACGGATTTATTGCAAAGCCGTTGTTCACCTCTACGCTGACCGATACGATCAACAGCTGTCTGTCGATCGAAGAACATATGAAGTATGCGGGTGTGGACGAAGCGGTGGAGAAGCCCAAATTCGAAGGGGTGCGCATCCTGCTCGCCGAAGACATCGAGATCAACCGTGAAATCGTTTTCGGTCTCTTTGAGAATACGGGGGCGATCATCAGCAGCGCTGAAAACGGGAAAGTCGCACTCGAACTGTTCCGGACGGATCCGGACGCTTATGACATTATCTTCATGGACATTCATATGCCCGAGATGGACGGCTACGAAGCGACGCGCCGGATCAGAGCACTCGAAGCGCCGAAGGCCAGAACAACGCCGATCATCGCGATGACGGCAAATGTCTTCAGTCAGGACATCGAACAATGTATCACTGCGGGCATGAACGATCACGTCGGAAAACCGCTTGACATGTCCGAAGTCATGGACAAACTCGAGCGCCAACTCAAACGGATCGCGGAGGCGTCGTAGAAAATAATCGGAGTAAAACATTTTGTGGAAAATCCGTACAATTAAAAAAGATGCGCGGCATTTTATGCTCAAAAACTACTTTACCTGTGTTCTTGTCAGCCTGATCATGGTCTGCCTCATTCAGGGTCCTGTCGCTGTCAGTGAAAACATCGAAACGGATACGCAGTTTCTGTCCAGTATTACACAAGCTACCGGGAACAGCGCATTCATTCGCTTCGGAGAAAATGTTCTCAAGCTTAAAAACGATGTCATTCGAGCGACTTCAATCGGAGCGGATTCGTCGGGCGGCGTGATCGCGGGCGTATATCACGACACGATAAAATCGGGCGGCATCGAGCTTGCGTTGGTCGACGGCATCAACAACGCTTTTTTCAAGGGGGAAATCGGGAAAGGCGTCGTATCCTCTTCCGGATTGCTGCTGACCTTTTTCTTTTATGTCTTTCTGCGCGGGTTGCTCCGCATCGGCATCTGCCGGTTTTATTTGGAAACACGTCTCTATCCACAGACAAGCCTATCCCGAATCCTATTTATTTACCGGCTGAAACGGATCTTGCGCGCCGGCGGTGTTGTCGCCTGGAAAGCGCTCTGGCTCTTGCTTTGGGGTTTTACGATCGTCGGGTTGCCGATCAAGTACTTTTCGTATTACCTTGTCCCTTATATTGTCGCGGAAAATCCGGATGTCCGTGCGCGTGAAGCGCTCCGTCTTTCGATGCGCCTCATGAAAGGCAATAAACGCCGTGCATTTCTGTTTGAAATCTCTTTTATCGGCTGGTACATTCTGTCCATCCCGACCTTCGGGCTCCTGCAGTATCTCTACATTGACCCCTATCTCGGTGCCGCGCGGGCGGAACTCTACATGAACATCCGGGAAAAGGCAAAGTCCGAAGCGCTCGAAGGTACTGAGATTCTGAACGACAAATATCTTGAAACGCCGTTTGAGGCGACGGATGCAGGCGTTGTTCCGGAAGAAACGGAGGCGTATAAACCCGGACACTACCCCGTTCCGCTGTTCCCGATTCCGGAACTGACGGGACGCCGTTGGGTGAATGCGGATTACCATGTGCACTATACCCTATTCAATCTCATTTTGTTGTTTTTCGTCTTCTCGTTCATCGGATGGATATGGGAGTGTTCCCTGGAACTGCTCCGGCAGGGGATGTTCGTGAACCGCGGAACGCTCTACGGCCCGTGGCTCCCGATCTACGGCACCGGCGGCGTTGCGGTGTTATTGTTGCTTCGAAAATTTATCGACCGTCCCGTGACGACCTTTTTTCTCGTCATGTTCTCGTGCGGCATCATCGAATATGTTACCGCATGGGCGCTTGAGACCTTCCTGCACATGAAATACTGGGATTACAGCGGTTACTTTTTCAACATTCAAGGTCGGGTCTGCCTCGAGGGGCTGCTCGTGTTCGCGGTGGCGGGAACTTCTTCGATCTATATCTTCTCGCCCATGATCAGTAGTCTGTTGGACAAAATCCCGTTCAGAATCAGAGGCGCGCTTTGTGGGGTCTTGGTCGCGGCATTCGGCGCAGACTGTGTCTACGCCCTGTTCCACCCGCATACAGGCCCAGGCATCACTTCGGGAAACAACTGATTCGCCCTCATGATTGCAATTTCAGCAAGCAACATCACAAAAGCCTTCGGAACGGACGTCATTTTGAATGACATCTCGTTCAGCGTGGAGGCCGGAGAACGCATCGGCATCATCGGCAGAAACGGTGCGGGAAAATCAACCCTTCTCAGAATTTTGGCGGGCGGGATGCCACCGGACAGCGGTACGGTATTCACCGCAAAGAACCTGAGGCTTGGTGTCCTCCGTCAAGATCGTGCGGAAATGCTCGGAGAAGGGATGGTTTCTGCGGCCGAGGGCGGTTCTGCGGATCTTACGCCGCGCTCCTTTATGACAGAAGCGTATCATGCGCTTTGCGCCGAGGGTGCGGAAGTCTTTGAAAGCGAGATCGTCGGAATCCTGCGCAGCATGGCGTTTCCCGACAGTTTGCAGCTCAAACCAGTCCGCAACTTTTCCGGCGGCGAAAAGACGCGCCTCGCATTTGCAAAACTTCTTCTGATCAAGCCGGACATCCTGATTCTGGATGAACCGACAAATCACCTCGATATCGGAACGCTGAACTGGCTCGAACAAACGCTGCGTGCGTGGAAAGGCACGGTCATTCTCGTCACCCACGACCGCTATTTTCTCGACCGTACCGTAAATCGTATTTTTGAAATCGAGCATCACAAGCTGACTTCATGGGGCGGAAATTATTCCGAATATGCCGAGCGGAAACGGGCGGCACGGGAAGTGCAGTTGAAACAATATGAAATAACAAAGTCCGAAATCGAACGACAGGAGGAAATCATTCGGCGCTTTAAAGAGCGCGGAACAGAGAAGTTGGCAAAGCGCGCCGCATCCCGTGAAAAGCGTCTTGAACATGCGGAGATTCCGGACGCACCGGAAGCCATCGAATCCGCAATTCGAATCCGTTTTGACGAAAAGAACAAGAGCGGTACAGATGTGTTGCTTTTGGATGATCTCTCAAAAAGTTTCACCGTTGGCGATGCGCGGCGCGTTTTGTTTCAGGGCGTTTCCCTGGACGTCAAGCGCGGCGAACGTGTTTGCATGGTCGGTGCAAACGGCACCGGCAAGACAACGCTCCTGAAGATCATTTTTGGACGTATGCCGGGAGACGGCGGTTATATCCGACGCGGCACGGGCGTTCGGTTCGGTTACTACGATCAGGAACAGCAATCCGTTACAGGAAACAGGACTGTGCTCGATGAAATGACGTCGGAATACAGGTCTTATACGGAAAGTGCGATGCGCGGACTGCTTGCAAAATTTCTGTTCCGAAGGGACGATGTATTCAAAACCGTCGACAATCTTTCGGGCGGTGAGCGTGCCAGACTGGCGCTCCTCAAAATCATGCTTTCCGATGCCAATACGCTTTTACTCGATGAACCTACAAACCACTTGGATATTCCCGCGCGCGAAGCAATCGAGGATGCGCTGCTGGACTTCCCTGGCACACTGCTCGTCGTGTCTCATGATCGTTATTTTCTTAACAAAATTCCGACGCGGATCATTGAGCTGACGCCGAGCGGGCTGAACAATTACCCCGGAAATTACGACTATTTTATGGAGAAGAAAGAAGATACGTCTTCCGGCAAAAAGTATCTGCGTGAACTGTCGGCGGTCGAAGAGAATCAGGACACGGATCCGCATGCCGCTACGGGTTCGCAGTCCGGCGCTGCGCTCCAATCCGATGCCGCCGCCGAAAGGCTTCAAAAAAAGAAGGACGAAACCGAGCGAAAGCGTCTTGAGAAGGAACGGATATCGCTTGAACATCATATCGCGGTACTGGAAACCGAACTCGCCGAAACGGAATCGACGCTTTCGAGCGAAGCCGTTTACAGCGATCCGGATCTGATCACGGAAAAGGCTGCCCTTATAGACAGCCTGAAATCCGAAATTGAGATTGCTTATGCGCGGTTATTCGATATCGTCGAGTAAGAATCTCTTGTCCGGACCATCTTCGTAACCGGCATCCGATTTTTTCGGCGCAAACGGATCCTCTGCAGCATCGGTCTGGCAGGAGGCCGAATCGATGATCAACGGTGCATCAAAGACTTTCGTCATCCGGCTGTCATCCCGCATTTCCTCGGCGCGTTGCGTATTTCGATTTGTGTATATGTCGTCGATTTCGGAGTCCGTTCTTTGTGGGATGGCGCTGTCCGCTTCTCCATCGAAAACGCCGGTAGCAATGGCGGCAGTACGTGCGGCATCTTTCTTTTTGCGCAAAACGAAGAATACGATAACCGCAGCCGCAATGAGTATCACTGCGGCGGAAATCAAGAGGATCATCAGCAACGGCGTGCCTTCTTCATCCGGCAAAACCGAAAATACGAGCACCGCGGAAAGTCCGTTTAAGTTCACCTGCACTTCCGCATTCCCTTCGGTCTTCGCAGTCAGAACGACATCACTGTTCAGAGACAAGACGGATTCGTCACTCACCGACCATGTAAGACCGCTGTCGTCCGCATCTGCCGGTTCAAGGATCGCAGAAAGATGCAGTCTATCGCCCACCTTCAGCTTGTGAATATCCTGAATCAGTTCTGCCGCGCCAAACTCCAGCACCTCTATTTTTATTTCCTCGGCTTCAATCCGCTTTGCAACCGTTTGAATCAGCCTGGATATCTTTTCGGTTCCCACGCGCACGGTGATATCAGCGCTTCCTACGGAAAGCGCCTCTAAATTTCCCTCGGCGTCCACAGAGACAACATCCGGTCTGCCGCTGGAAAACTGAACTTTCGTATCTCCATCGCTGTTGCGGAGAATATAGGTGATGTAACCCTTTTCGCCGACGACCATCGTCGAAGGATATTCCTTGATCTCAAGCGTTACCGCGGGCTTTTGTGCGGGTGGCGGCTCCGGCGGCTGTTCCGGTGGCGCTTCCCCGGGATCCGGAACCTGCGGTGGGGTTTCTGTGCCACCGCTCGGCGGATCGACCGCGGGCGGTGTGGTCGCCGCAAACCCCGGCATTGCGGCTGCAAACAGCAGGAACAACCCTGCGATCAGCGCAATAACGACTCTAATTTTTTTGCTCATACACAACTCCGATATCGGTTCTGTACTGCACCCCTTCAAAATGGATCTTTTTTACGCGTTCATATGCTTTTCTGCGCGCTTCCTCGTGCGTTGCACCGATCGCCGTCACGCCGAGCACACGCCCGCCTGCGGTCAGGATCTCGCTGTTCTCACCATTTTTCGTCCCTGCGTGAAATATTATCACATCCGGATCTGTTTCGTCCAATCCGGAGATCACCTTGCCTTTTTCATAGGAACCGGGGTAACCGCCTGACGCCAGCACGACGGTTACGGCGCGCTTCTCGCTCCACTCGAGCGACAACGTTGAGAGCCTGTTTTCACATGCTGCGCGAAAGACTTCAAGCAGATCCGTGCGAAGCCTCGGAAGGACGGACTGGGTCTCCGGATCGCCGAAGCGGTTGTTGAACTCGATGACCTTCGGTCCGTCTGCCGTCAGCATGAGACCGACGAACAAAACGCCTCTGAAATCGAGTCCGTCTGCTTTAAACCCTGCAAATGTCGGCGTTAGAATGCGATCTTTGATCTGCGCCATCAGCACATCGTCGATGACGAGACTCGGCGAATAGGTCCCCATACCGCCCGTGTTCGGGCCCTCGTCGTGATCCCGGATGCGCTTGTAATCCTGCGCGGACTCCATCGGGAAAATACCGCTCCCGTCGACGAAGCACAGCATGGACGCTTCCACGCCGATCAGACATTCCTCCACGACGATCCGATCGCCGGCGCTTCCAAAGACGCGTTCGCCCATCATCTCCTCAATGGCCTGTCGGGCGGTTTCTGCATCCGCTGCGAGCACAACGCCTTTGCCCGCGGCGAGACCGTCCGCTTTGAGCACCATCGGGAATCCAAAGAGCCCGATGTGGGCAAGCAGTTCGCTCTTATCCGTGAATTCTCTGTAACGCGCCGTCGGAATCCCATGACGCGCGAGGAATGCTTTCGTGAACGATTTGCTCGCTTCGAGCTGCGCGCACTTCTTGTTCGGACCAAAGACCGGAATGCCTTCGGCTTCGATCAGATCCGTGACGCCGCGCGCGAGCGGGACTTCGGAACCGACGACCACGAGATCCGGTCGTTCTGCCCGCGCGAGTGCGGCAAGCGCCTGCGGATCCTCCGGATCGACGGCGATACATTCGGCGACCTGCGCGATGCCGGCGTTGCCCGGCGCACACAGGATTTTATCCGCGTATGGGCTCTGTGCCAGTTTCCAAGCGATGGCATGTTCGCGCCCGCCGCCGCCGATAATCAGTACTTTCATATAGAAACTCCTGCCTTTATCTTACCGTTCCTCAATCCGAAGCCGCCTCCTCAGTGTTTGAAATGCCGTACGCCTGTGAAGACCATTGCGATACCCAGTTCATCGGCGCGTTTGATCGAATCCTCGTCGCGGACGGAACCGCCCGGTTGTATGATCGCTTTGATGCCCGCCGCTGCCGCTGCCGTCACGCAGTCGTCGAAGGGAAAGAACGCATCCGATGCGAGTACGGAGCCGTTGAGGTCTCTGAGTGAAATGTCTTCTCCCGAAGCATCTGCATCCGGATCCGCCGCGCCCGTACCCTTGACCGCGATCTCGACTGAGCCGATGCGGTTTGTCTGACCGGGACCTACGCCGAGCGTCATCTTATCATAGGCGATGACGATCGCATTCGATTTCGTGTGTTTCACGACCTTCATCGCAAATTTCAAATCTTCAAGTTCCTTCTCCGTCGGCTTCAGTTTCGTCACGACGACGAGGGCTTCATCATCGTAGAGCTCAAGATCCTTATCCTGTATCAATAGACCGCCGTCGATTTTCTTGATGTCGATCTGCCCCGCCGGGAGTTTGTCATTGATGTGCTCAAGCGCAAGCAGTCTTATGCTGGGTTTCTTTGTGAGAATTTCCTGCGCCTCGTCCGTGAACCCGGGGGCGATGACGATCTCGACAAAGATCTTGCCGATTTCTTCTGCCGTGGCGGCGTCGATGATCCTATTTGCAGCGACGATGCCGCCGAAGATCGATACGGGATCCGCTTCATAGGCTTTCAAGTAGGCGTGATGGATGTCACCGGCACTGCCGACGCCGCAGGGATTTGCATGCTTGACGGCGACGACGGTCGGCTCGTCAAATTCCCGCAGCGTATCGAGAGCGCCGTTCGTGTCGTTGATGTTGTTGAAGGAAAGCTCCTTGCCGTGAAGTTGCTTTGCATTCACAAGCGCGCCCGCGCGCGGACGGACCTCGGCGTAATAGCTCGCGTGCTGGTGCGGGTTCTCGCCGTACCTCAGATCCTGAATCTTTTCGAAGGTAAACGTCGGATTTTCAGGCAGCGGAATGTCTCCTTCCTGCCGCAGATATTCTGCGATCATCGCATCGTAGGAAGCCGTGTGCTCGAAGACCTTCAGCGCGAGGCGGTATTTTGTATCGTAGCTGACGCCGCCGGCTTCCCCGCCGGATTCCTTCAATTCGGTAATGACCTGCGTGTAGTCTTTGGGGTCGCAGATGACGAGTACATCCTTGTGATTTTTCGCGGCGGAACGCAGCATGGTCGGACCGCCGATGTCGATGTTTTCGATCGCTTCGGCGAGCGTGACATCCGGCTTCCGGATCGTCTGTTTGAACGGATAGAGGTTGATCGCGATGACGTCGATCGTCTCGATGCCGAGGTCTTTGATCTGCTGCATATGTTCCGGCTTTTCGCGCATGGCGAGGATGCCGCCGTGCACCGCGGGATGCAGCGTCTTGACGCGCCCGTCGAGACACTCCGGGAAGCCCGTCACATCGGAAATGCCCGTCACCTTTACGCCCGCATCTTCGAGCGCTTTGTACGTCCCGCCCGTCGAGATGATCTCGACATCGAGTGCTTCAAGCGCCTTTGCAAATTCAATGACGCCGGTTTTGTCGGATACGCTGATCAATGCCCTCATGTTTTCCCTCCTATTAAAATAACAGAACCGCCTAATAGACGGTTCCACCCAATTGGGAACGGACCGCCACCAAAAAAGCGGTAACCTTTCCTTATGTATAAACCATAGCACAAAACTCCTGACTTTTCAAGCATATATTGACCGCTTCGACGATGATTTCATGCTCTGTTTCGAGCACACGGGCGGCGAGCGTTTCCGGTGTGTCGCCCGGCAGTACCGGAACTTTCCGCTGCAGGATGATGCGCCCCGTATCGACGCCTTCGTCGACGTAGTGAACGGTCGCGCCGCTCTCGCGATCTCCGGATTTCAGCACAGCCTCATGTACGCGTAGCCCGTAATAGCCCTTGCCGCAGTGCTTCGGGATCAGCGAAGGATGAATGTTGATGATACGCCCTGCGTATGCGCCCACAAGTTCCTTCGGCAGGATGCTCATGTAACCGGCGAGGACGATGAGCGACGTGTCTGCTTCTTTGAGATGCGCCAAGATGGTTGACGTGCGCACCTGCACATCCGGATATTCCTCGGGTGAAATCACAGCGGTCGGAATCCCTGCGCCCGACGCCCGATCAAGCGCATAGGCGTCGGCACGGCTCGACAGCACAAGGACGATCTTCGCGTTCTGAATCAGACCGGAAGAAATCCCGTCCATCACCGCTTGAAGATTGCTGCCGCCGCCTGAGACAAAGACCGCGATATTGATCATGAGAACGTCACGCCCTCTCCCCTTACAATTTTTCCGATCGTGAACGCCTCTTCACCCACTGCGTCGAGCGATTCGATCACCATAGGACCATCCGCTTCGGCCACGACGAAGATCAGACCGATGCCCATATTGAATGTGGAGAACATCACCTTGTCGTCCAGATTGCCGTATTTGCGCAGTACGCCAAAGATCGGCGGTTCGCTCCAGCTGCCGCGTTCGATCTGCGCACCGAGCCCTGCCGGAATCACGCGCGGAATGTTCTCATGAAATCCGCCGCCCGTGATGTGGATCATCGCCTTCGGCTGCACGCGCGCAAGCACGGACAGCACCTGCTTTGTATAGATGCGCGTCGGCGTGAGCAGCGTCTCACCGAGCGAGGCGGACAGTCCGTCTATCTGCGCATCAACGTTCAGGTTGTTCGCATCGAAGAAGATCTTACGGACGAGGGAAAAACCGTTGCTGTGCACGCCGCTCGAGGCGATGCCGATCAAAAGATCGCCCTCGGCGATTCCTTGGCCGTCCACGATCTTATCTTCATCGACGAGTCCGACGGCGAAGCCCGCCATGTCGTAATCGCCGTCGCCGTAAAAGCCCGGCATCTCCGCCGTCTCCCCGCCGACGAGCGCACACTGCGCAAGGACACAACCGTCTGCCACGCCGCCGACGATCTCTGCGATCTTCTCCGCAAAGACGCTTCCCGTCGCGACGTAATCCAAAAAGAACAGCGGTCGCGCACCCTGACACAGCACATCGTTCACGCACATGGCGACGAGATCCTGTCCCACCGTGTTATGCTTGTCCATGAGGATCGCGACCTTGAGTTTCGTACCCACACCATCGCTGCCCGCGACGAGGACGGGCGAACCGATTCCTGAAAGGTTCGGCTTGTACAGACTGCCGAAGCCGCCGATGCCACCGAGGACTTCCGGTCCAAAGGTCTTCTTCACATGTTCCTTCATCAGCGTAACGGCGCGGGCACCCTCTTCGGTGTCCACGCCCGCGTCTTTATAGGTAATCCCCATTTGAAATCATTCTCCTTTGACGCGCTTCAACACTTCCTGATAGGTTTCCTCCACCTTGCCGAGGTCGCGGCGGAAACGGTCTTTGTCCATCTTCTCGTTTGTGTTCACATCCCAGAGGCGGCAGGTGTCCGGCGACACCTCGTCTGCGAGGATGATCGTTCCGTCGGCCAGCTTTCCGAATTCGATCTTGAAGTCGATCAGTTTGAGTCCCTTATCCAAAAAAAATGCCTTCATCACCTCATTTACCTTGTGTGTATAGCTGCGCACCTGATTGAGCTCTTCCTTCGTCGCGAGACCGAGCGCCATGATGTGATCGTCATTGATGAGCGGATCGCCGAGCTCGTCATTTTTATAGGAGAATTCAAGTGTCGGAAACAGCAGCGGCGTACCCTCATCCACGCCGTAGCGCTTCGAGAACGAACCGGCCGCCACATTGCGGATGATGACCTCGAGCGGCAGGATCGTTACAGCTTTCACAAGCGTATCGCGGTCGCTGAGCTGCTTCACAAAATGCGTCGGAACGCCTTCTTCTGCAATCAGCGCGAAGATGATGTTTGACATGATGTTGTTGACGATACCCTTCGAAGCGATCGTTCCTTTCTTTTCGCCGTTGAAGGCGGTCGCATCGTCCTTATAGGAGACGATGTAATATGCCGGATCGTCCGTCGCATAGACCTTCTTTGCTTTTCCTTCGTAGCGCTGTTCTCTCTGTTCCATTTGCTTTCTCCTTTTCCGCTGATGTGTCGCCGGTCTATGTTTTCCGATTCAATGTCCGTTTTGAAATTCCGCGTCGATCTTGATGATCTCGCGCTCCATGTTTTCCTTGTATGCCTTCATTCGATCCCTTAATTCATCGTACTTTACCGATAAAATCTGAACCGCGAGCAGTCCTGCATTTTCAGCCCCGTCGATCGCGACCGTCGCGACCGGCACACCCTTCGGCATCTGGACGATGGAGAGGAGCGAATCGAGTCCGTCCAGCGTGGACGATTTGACCGGAAGACCGATCACGGGAATCGGCGTATAGGCCGCGATGACGCCACCCAGATGTGCCGCCTTCCCGGCTACCGCGATGATGACTTCAAAACCTTCCTGTTCCGCACCGGAGGCGAATTCCTCGGCCACCGAGGGCGTACGGTGCGCCGAAATGATCCGCGTCACATAATCTACGCCAAAGGAATCCAGAATCTTTTCGACCCGGAGGACGACTTCATAGTCCGATTTGCTGCCCATTACGATTCCGACTTTCATACGATGTCCTTTCCGCTCCCTGCAAACTGTGCCTGTTGTGAGACCATCTGATCTACTTATATTGGTCTATTTAAAATACGCAACGCCGGACTCGAAGATCCCGCTGTCATAATTGCCCGGAACGTTTCTGTACAGCGATGTACCGATGCGCTCCGAGTGTCCCATCTTTCCGAAGATGCGACCGTCCGGCGAGGTGATGCCCTCCACAGCGAAGATGCTGCCATTCGGATTTACATCGATATCATCGGATGGATTCCCGGACAGATCCGCATACTGCGTTGCGATCTGTCCGCTTTGAATCAGCGTCTGCAGGATTTCGTCTCCTGCGACAAAACGCCCTTCCCCGTGCGAAACCGGCACCGTGAAGACATCTCCCACTTCGGCTTTTGCAAGCCAGGGCGACAGAACCGATCCGACACGCGTCCGGACAAGCCGGGATACATGGCGACCGATCGTGTTGTAGGTAAGCGTCGGTGCATACGCATCCGGCGGCAGGATCTTTCCGTAGGGCAGAAGCCCCAGCTTGACGAGCGCTTGAAACCCGTTACAAATCCCGAGAACCAACCCGCCTCTGTTTTCCAAAAGGTCCGTGACAGCTTCCGCAATCAACGGGTTGCGAAACACCGCCGCGATGAACTTCGCGGAACCTTCCGGTTCATCTCCGCCGCTGAACCCGCCGGGAATCATGATGATCTGACTTTGATCGATCGCGTCCTTCATCCGCCTGATCGACGTTCTGAGATCCTCAGGCGTCAAGTTGATGAGGTTGACAACATCCACGATCGCGCCTGCCTTCTCAAACGCGGCTGTCGTATCGTATTCACAGTTTGTTCCGGGCAATACGGGCATAAACACCCGGGGCTTTGCAATCCCGGATACGGAAGACCTTACAGGACTTCTCTTTTCCCATGATATGACCGGAACCGCCGCATCCTCTCCCGTAAGCGCATTTGCCGAAACCGTCGTCGGGAAGACACGCTCCAACGGCGTCGTCCATCTGTTTTCGATTTCAGACAGTTTGATGATGATGCTGTCGTACGTCGCAGCGCCGTATTTATCTTCGCCTCCTTCACCGGGCGGCTTAAATTCGATCATCCCGCTGTTGACCGTTTCCCCGGCGATTCGGAACTGAAGTCCGTCAAAAAGCGCGGCCGCATCCGCCTCGCCGTCGATCTCCAGGAACAGACTTCCATAGTTCGGACGCGTCAATTCATCGTCCGAAAGTGAACGGAGAATCGCACCGATGCCGTTTCCGAGCGCCATCTTGGCGGCTGCAGCAAACACGCCGCCGTAGCCGATCGTCTGCGCAGAAAGAATCGCGCCGCTTCGAATCAGCGCCGTGACGCGGGACATGTTCTCTTTGAACCGTTCAAAATCCGGAATCGAACATTCATCTTTCGGCGTATGGAGCACCAAAAGCGTGCTGCCTTCTCTTTTGAACTCCGGCGAGATCACATGCCGTGCTTCACCGGGGCAGACGGCAAAGGAGACGAAGGTCGGCGGCACATCGAGGTGATTGTAGGTGCCGGACATGCTGTCTTTTCCGCCGATCGCCGCAAGCTCCAGCGCCATTTGCGCTTTCAGCGCACCGAGCAGCGCCATGAACGGCTTCGCCCACCGTGTCGGGACTTTTCCCATTTTTTCAAAATACTCTTGGAACGTCAGCTTGATGCGCGGCATTTCTCCGCCCATACCGACGATTTTCGTAACGGCGTCAAGCACGGCGTACAGCGCCCCGTGATACGGACTGCCCGCACAGAGCGCCGCGTCAAATCCGTAGGTCATCAGCGTCGCCGTATCGGTATCTCCGCTTTTCACGGGAAGTTTGGCTGCCATGCCAAGCGCCGGCGTAAGCTGCCGTTCTCCGCCCAGCGGCATGAGGACGCTACCGCGTCCGATCGTGCTGTCAAAGTTCTCGATCAGCCCTCTCTTGCTGCATACGGAGAGATCGGACAACAACGCAAGCAGCGTCTCCTTTGTCGCTTTTTGTCCGGATTGGGTGCCGAACGCGCCGCCGCCGAAGAACGGAAATTCCGAATTCCGGATCGCGACCTCGCGCTTCGGCCGGACACCGTTTGTGTCAAGGAATTCCCTTGACAGGTCAAATACAGCTTCGCCGCGCCACAGCATACGGAATCTTCCGGTATCCGTAACCTTCGCGACGACCGTCGCCTCTGCATTTTCTTCGCGCGCAAACGCGATGAATGCGTCGACATCCTTCTTATCTATCACGACGGCCATGCGCTCCTGCGATTCCGAAACCGCAAGCTCCGTACCATCAAGTCCTTCGTATTTTTTCGGCATCACGTCCAGATCCACGTCAATGCTGGGCGCGAGCTCTCCAACCGCAACGGATACGCCGCCTGCGCCGAAGTCGTTGCACTTCTTGATCAGTTGCGTTACCTCTTTCCTGCTGAAGAGTCGTTGGATGCTGCGTTCGACAGGCGGATTGCCCTTCTGGACTTCCGCACCCGCAGCGAGAATCGATTTTTCATCGTGCTTTTTCGAAGAGCCCGTCGCACCGCCGACGCCGTCCCGCCCGGTGCGTCCGCCGACAACCACGATGATGTCGCCAACCTCGGGGTTTTCACGCCGCACATGATCCGCGGGCGCGGCACCGATCACCGCACCGATTTCAAGCCGCTTTGCCACATAGCCTTCATGATAGATCTCGTCGACCAAGCCGGTCGCAAGACCGATCTGATTTCCGTAGGAACTGTATCCTTTCGCCGCGCCCTTTGTAATCTGATACTGCGAGAGCTTTCCCGGAAGCGTAAACTTCATGGATGTCCTCGGGTCTCCGCATCCCGTCACGCGCATCGCCTGATATACGTAAACCCTACCGGATAGGGGATCTCTGATCGCACCGCCGAGGCAGGTTGCGGCACCGCCGAACGGCTCGATCTCGGTCGGGTGGTTGTGTGTTTCATTTTTAAACATGACGAGCCAATCCTCGTCCCGGGTCTTTCCGTCCGCACCCTTGATCTTTGTTTTCACCTTGATGCTACATGCGTTGATCTCATCGGATTCATCCAGATCTTCGAGTTTTCCGCGGCGTTTCAGCGCCTTCGCCCCGATCACAGCCAGATCCATCAGACAGATGTCTCTTTGATTGTCCGCTCCGTAAAGTTCCTTCCGAAGCGCAAGATATTCATCGAAGCTCGCCTTGATCAACTGCGGAAACGCACCTTCTTCAAAGGTGATCTCCGAAAGCGTCGTCAGAAACGTCGTGTGCCTGCAGTGATCCGACCAGTAGGCATCAATGACACGAAGTTCCGTCATCGTCGGATCCCGGCGCTCCGCAGTTCTGAAATGATTCTGTACAAACTGCAGATCCGCGTAGTTCATCGCGAATCCCATTCCGGAGATCATCGCCCTGAGTTCGCGCTCTTCGAAATCCAGAAAACCGTTCACAACCTCGACATCCGGCGGATCCGGAAGTGCTGCCGAGAGCGTCTGCGGCTTCTCCCGCGAGGCTTCCCTACTGTCGGTCGGATTGATGCAGTATTTTTTGATCGCCGCACGATCGGATTCGTTCAGATCCGCGTCAATGACGATGATCTTCGCATAGCGCACCGTCACATCCGCATCTTCCCGAATCAGCTTGATGCATTGTACTGCGGAATCCGCACGCTGGTCATACTGACCCGGAAGGTACTCAATGCCGAAATCAAAAGAACTTTCGGTCACATCGATTTTCTCTTCGTAGACATCGTCCAGATTCGGTTCCGAAAAGACGCCTTCAATCATCGTTTTGAATATTGCGTCCTCCAGCCCTTCCACATCATAGCGGTTGATCACCCGAAACGACCGAACGCCGCTGATTCCCAGATTTTGTTTCAACTCTCGCTTCAGGTTTTGCGCTTCAACGTCAAAACCTTTCTTTTTCTCAACAAATATGCGTTTTACCATGGTTTCTCCCGAAACGTTCGTTAATCATCGGAATATTTTGAAAATTTACGACTATTCTGTCATTATAATATCAAAAATGCAGGGAGAAAACAACGCAAGACGTCAAACTTGGCGGTAATTTTTTATTGACAATGATTTGGGGATATGATATGTAGAATCAATAAGAAGTGTTGAAAAGGTAAGTGATTTTAGAAACTCCTGTAATTTAATGAAAGGCGGTAAAAAGAATGCGTAAAACAGTGAAGAGATGCCTATTGATTATGCTTTCGCTCGGACTTGTGTTTATGATGTCTGCTTGTGGAAATTCAAGTGAAACATCCTCCTCGTCTGCCTCGCAACCCGACACATCCGTGAGCTCCGAAGATTCTGAGACTGAAGCAACCGTGGATCTGCAGAATTTATCCCCGGATATGCTGCGTGTAGCGGGCGGCGCATCCGGCGGTATGTACTATACTTTTGCCACGGCATGGGTACAGGAAATCGAAAAGAATACAAACATCAGATTTCAGGTCGAAGCGACAGAAGGTGGCGCGTCCAATGTTGCATTGGTGTCTCAAGATGCGAATTATATCGGCTTGACCAGCACGCCACTCGTCTATGAAGGTGAAAACATGACCGGTTGGGCAAAGGATTCCACTGTGCCATATGACGGAATCACAGCGCTGTTCCCAATCTATCCGAGTGCGTTTTTTTGCTATGCCCTTTCTGACAAAGGTTATGGAGATATCCACGATCTGGAAGGTAAGACTGTGTGCCTCGGTCCGGCAGGAAGCAGCTACGATTTCCAATCGAACATTTATGCATCCATTGGCGTGAATATCAAACCGGTCGCACTTTCCTGGGCGGACGCCGTCAACAGTTTGAAAGACGGAACAGTTGATGCAGTCAGCTTTAGCGGCGCACATCCATTTTCAACCCTTGTTGAAGTCGAATTGACACATGATGTAACCGCATTGAGACTCTCCGCTGATGATATCAAACTATTGGTAGAAAAAGACCCGACACGTCCCGCGGTCAAAATTTCGGCGGGCAGATATAAATGCCTTACAGAAGATTACGAAACCTTGTGTGAGTACAGTTTTGCGATCTGCA
>JAISKP010000119.1 GCA_031260885.1 Eubacteriales Family XIII. Incertae Sedis bacterium | reverse complement strand
CATGATCGCAAGATACATCCATAATACCGGCGCCCATGCAGAGAAACCTTTTGTCCATGTAAACTGTGCCGCACTCCCGGCGAATCTGATCGACAGCGAGTTGTTCGGACACACAAAGGGCGCGTTTACCGGTGCGGCGAAAGAAAAAAAGGGGAAATTTGAAGCCGCGGAGGGAGGCACCATTTTTCTGGATGAAATCTCGACGCTGTCCCTTGATCTGCAGGCAAAGCTGCTCCACGTATTACAGGAACGTTCCTATGAGAAGATCGGTTCCAATATACCGCAAAAGCTAAAATGCCGCGTCATTACCGCTACCAACTCAAATTTGGCCGAAGATGTGCAAGCAGGAAAATTCAGAAAAGATCTGTATTACCGATTGAACGTCGTGAACATTCATTGCCCCCCGCTCAGGCAGCGCAAGGAAGATATTGAGTTACTTATGTCACATTTTTTTGATCGCTATAACCGGCAGTATCATCGTGCGGTCTCCATATCGTTGCCTTATACATGGGAGCTGATTCTTGCATATAACTGGCCGGGCAATGTCAGAGAATTAGAGAATTTTATTGAGCGAATCGTTGCAATGAATATCAGTGACGAAAAGAATATTCAAGATATTTTACTCTCTTTTGGGAATTTTAATGAGCATAACATGGATGCCGACCCTTCATCTGAATCTGCACAGGTTCATGACATTGCAGATTTACTGAGGAATCAGGAATACAGAATTATTATCAATGCTTTGAACAAAAACAACGGTCATCGCGAAAGAACGGCGCAGGAATTAGGTATATCCCGGAGGACACTTCAGTACAAACTGAAGAAATATAATATTAACAAACCTTTGCCGGAAGTATGAAAGCGGGAAAGCCATGACTTATGAACATTTATTTTCACCTTTAATCATCAACAAACTGAAGATTAAAAACCGGATTGTAATGCAGCCGATGCATCTCCTGTACACACCGGATGGTTTCTGTACAGAACGATTCAGGGAGTACTATTTTAAACGTGCTGAAGGCGGCACGGGATTAATCATTACGGGCGGCTGTAAATTTGACGATTTTGGCGGAGCTTTCTCCATGATGAGCCTGGAATCGGATGATTTTATCCCCGGCTGGAAAGCGTTTACGGACGGCATGCATGAAAGAGATGCAAAAGTCGGTGTTCAGTTGTACCATGCGGGCAGATACAGCCATCAAAAAGGTCTGAAGCCGGGACTGGAAGCCATCGCTCCCTCAGCGGTATATTCTACATTTACCCGGGAGACGCCAAAAGAGATGACTCGGGACGAGCTGAAAGAAATTATCGAGAAATGGACAGAAGGTGCAGTTCGGGCGAAAAAAGCCGGGTTTGATCTGGTTGAAATCGTCGGTTCCGCAGGGTATCTGATCTGCCAGTTTCTGTCGCCCGTTACAAATCTGAGAACAGACGAATACGGTGGAAGCTGGGAAAACCGCACAAGATTTCCTTTGGAATTGGTCGCTTCACTGAGAGCGGCAGTCGGCCCGGATTATCCGCTGTGTATGCGGATTTCCGGCAGTGATTTTATGCCGGGAAGCAACACGAATAAAGATGCAATTGAATTTGCGAAACTGATGGATGCGGCCGGCATCGATCTGCTCAATGTCACCGGCGGTTGGCATGAAACAAAAGTACCTCAGCTTCCCGGTGATGTACCAAGAGGCGGCTATACATACCTTGCAGCAAATGTGAAGGATGTTGTAAACATCCCGGTTCTTGCGAGTAACCGGATTACGACCCCGGCTTTAGCGGAGAAACTGCTTGCAATCGGGCGCTGTGATCTGATCGGAATATCCAGGCCGCTGCTGGCGGATCCCGAATGGCCCGTAAAGGCCCTGGAAGGGCGCGCAGATGAGATCAGGGGCTGTGTCGCTTGTAATCAAGGATGCCTGGCAAAAACCTTTTTCGCAAAACCGGTGGAATGTTTGGTAAACGGCGACGCCGGTAGAGAATACCTGTGCAGGGATGTCAAGCCCAAACCTTCTAAGGATATTCTGGTTGTAGGTTCCGGACCGGCCGGCTGCGAATTTGCGATCAGAGCAAGCGGATATGGTCATCGCGTTACCCTGCGGGAGAAAGAAAACACGATCGGTGGGCAGATTCCTGTCGCCGCTGTCCCGCCTGGGAAACATGAATTCAGGGATCTAATCCGATATTATGAAACCATGCTCAAAAGGTGCGATGTCAAGGTGGAACTGGGCAAAGAAGTAACGGAAGACTGCATCGGAGATTTTGATGCGGTTGTTTTGGCTACCGGGGTAAGGTATCGGAGCATTTCATTGCCCGCCAATTCCTCAATTCCTGTATATTATGCATCGGATGTCTTGTCAGGCAACGTCGTTGCCGGCAAAAACGTCGTGATCGTCGGAGGGGGATCCGTAGGCTGTGAAACAGCTCAATGGTTGGTTCACGATGCATCTGCAGATGGAGAATTGCTTCATTTCCTCATGTCTGTAAAAGCGGAACCTCTGGATGTTCTGGAAGCTATGATTTATCACAGCGACCGGACGGTCAATATTGTGGAGATCGCAAAGGTAGGTGCCGGTTTTGATCTGGGTACCGGCTGGCCGGTTCTAAACGATTTGAAACGAATGGGTGTGGGAACATACGGCAATTCCAAACTTACCGAGATCCGTGATCGCTGCGTGGTCTTTGAACAGACCGATCAGGAAGGAAATCCGAAAACGGTCACGGTTCCCTGCGATACCATTATCGTTGCCGTGGGATCTGAGTCCAACAATGCGCTCTATGAAAAAATAAAAGATCAGGTGGCAAATCTGCATCTGATCGGAGATGCCCACGCCGTAGGCAAGGTCATCGATGCAGTGCGGGAGGCGGATCTACTTGCCGCTGAGATATAGATGAAGCAAGAATACAAACCACCGGTGGGACTTATGCCGAAATACGGCGGACACTGCTCCTTGAAGAAGGCGTATCCTTTCTGCCGGATGGTAGCGTAGACATGGACGAACATCAATGGAACGGTTTATAATATCAACATAGATCATAAGGTCTGCATTTTCAAAACAGAAAGAGGGGGCGTCGGCAAATGTTCGGAAAATACAGCATCGGAATCGACCTCGGCGGGACGAATATCGTCGCCGCAGTCGTGGATGACACGGGGAAAATTCTCGTTAAAACGGAGGCACCCACACGTGCCGGCAGATCTTACGAAGCGATCCTCGCAGACATGGCGAACCTCGCCGAAAGTGCAGTTAAACAATCCGGCATCCCATTTGAAAACATTCACAGCGCCGGCATCGGCTCGCCCGGTTCGGTCAACAAATCGACCGGTATCGTCGAGTTTTCGAGCAATCTCAGATGGGAAAACAAACCGCTCAAAAAAGATCTTGAACAAGCGCTGAATCTGCCTGTATATATTGAAAACGACGCCAATGCAGCGACGTTCGGCGAATACACCGTCGGCGCGGCAAAAGGCTATGATACTGCCATTGCGGTTACACTCGGCACCGGCGTCGGCGGCGGGATGGTACAAAACGGGAAAATATATGCGGGCGCAAACTTTGCCGCACTGGAGATCGGACATATGGTTATCATCAAACGAGGTCGTCCCTGTCTCTGTGGGCGGCGTGGTTGTTTTGAACGCTATGCAAGCGCAACGGGGCTGATTACGACGACGAAGGAGTTTATGGACGCCTATCCGTCATCGATGCTCTGGGAAATGACCGATGGCAATCCTGAAAATCTGGATGGGAAAATTCCCTTTGATGCGATGAAATTTGGCGATGAAGCCGCTGAAAAAGCGGTGGAGAGTTTTATGGATTCCCTTGCCTGCGGTCTGACAAATCTGATTAATATCCTTCAGCCGGACATCATCACCATCGGCGGCGGTCTTTCAAATGAAGGAGAGACGCTGCTTGCGCCTGTTCGCGAAAAAATTGCCTCAGAAGTCTATACGAGGAACAGCAAAATCAACACGAAAATCGCCAAAGGTGCGCTCGGTGCACATGCTGGCGTCATCGGCGCCGCAAATCTGTATCTGGAACAATAGGCAGTCAGCGCAAATTACGAAGCACTATTATACAAGCGGATCGATCGTCTTCGTCCAATCAAAACGGAAATACGTCGGCAGACCGCCGACCATCCGCACGTTCGCCTCGCCCCGGATCAGCGGCGTCAGATACTCGACCATCTCAGGTGTAACATCCGTGCCGTCTTCGGTGATCCATTCAAGCGGAATCGTTCGTTCCATGTTTGCCACATTGCTCAGCGGTGTCGCGTCATATTGCACAAGGTAAGGCACGTTCGACACCCGATGCATCGCAATCATGACATCCGTAATCCCATGAAGCGCCGCTTCAACCGCGCGGACGCCACATTGAAATGCCTCATCCAAATCCGTCTGACTCGCGACATGTGCTGCCGCACGCTGAAGTGTGCTGAATTCAATTGCCCTCGTTTTCACGCCAAGTTTGTTTTTCACAAGGGATTCGAGTGTCCGCGCCACGCCGCCCAGCATCACATGTCCGAAAACATCTGTCGCCTCTCCGCTCTCGGCGATATAGGATCCGTCCGCAAGTCGGATGCCCTCCGACACAGCCACAACGACCTGTTGTTCACTACCGTTTTCAACCAAGTCTTTCACACGCGCTATAAAAGCATCGGGGTCAAAGACCTTCTCCGGAAGATAGATGAGATGCGGCGCAGTCACGCCGGCTCTGCGTGCAAGCACGCTGGCAGCAGTGAGCCATCCGGCGTTGCGTCCCATGATCTCCGCGATCACAACATTGGGCTTGTCATAAACAATCGTATCCATATAGAGTTCGCTAATACTCATCGCGATGTAGCGTGCAGCGCTCCCGAAACCCGGTGTGTGATCGGTATCCATAAGGTCATTATCGATCGTCTTCGGAATACCCACAGCCATGACGTCCTCATTCCGGGCATAGAGATAGGCCGCGAGCCGAGAAACCGTATCCATAGAATCATTCCCGCCGTTAAAGAAAAAATACCCGATGTTGTATTCCTTAAGAATGCTGAGGATGCGTGCAAAGACCGCATCGCCCTCCTGTCCTTTCGGAAGCTTATAACGGCTTGAACCGAGCGCCTGCGCCGGCGTGTGAATCAGTTGCTCGATATCATCCTGAGACCGGATTTGATCTCCGATATCGATGATTTGGCGGTGCAGAAAGCCTTCCATGCCGTGCACTGCGCCGAATACGCGATCGACCTGATCTGAAGCCATCGCCCGTGTAACCGCGCCTGCCACCGATGCGTTGATTGCTGCCGAAGGACCGCCGCTCTGCGCGATCAGTATATTCTTTTTTTCCGACACTTTGCTCTCCTTATTTACCCGATCCGCCGCTGAATGCCTCCCGAGGAACAGTAATCTTTTTTCTGATTTCTATGCTATATAGTATCACAAATTCATTGACATCATATAGAGAGTTGCATGACAATGAACTTATAGAAGATAAATTTTGATCTTAAGGCGAATTCGAGCAATCCTCTCTACCTTAAATGATCACACGAAAACATATATGAAACGAGGTGCGAAATGGCAACCGTGAATACGCCGGCAAAGACCGACAGCAAAGGCGTGAAGACACCCTATGGTCTATCACCCCGGATTCAGTGGCTGAGAGATTATTACTACAAAGGCACGTCACGAAAATGGAACAACGAATGGACAGCCTTTACCACCGGAGAGAAGTGGGACGAAATTTTCGACGAGCAGACCTTCTACATCGTTCCCGAAGTCTACTGCTTTTTGGATCCTTTCAGCAAGAGTTTCAAGCAGGCAGCCTATACGATCCCCGTGCCGGAAGGCTTCTGGAAAAAGAGCATCGCAGAGCGGCGTGCATGGTTTGAGAAAAAAGCGATGGTGGACTATATCCCGCAGGAACTGCTGCCCGGTGATCTCCTCGCCGGAGGTCGGTTCAACCTGATGACAAGCCTCTGTCTGACGAAGGAAGAGACGAAGATCAGAGCTGAAAGGCTCTGGGGCAAGGACGGTAAAAGCGGTATCCGCGGCGATGTTTTCGAGTTTAAAGATAAGGGGTTTGGAAATTGCGGCGCGACATCGGGTCATCTGATATCCAACTATCCCAAGATTTTGCAACACGGATGGAACAGCGTGATCTTCAATATCGATGAGGCAATAGACAATCTATCCGAGATCGAACTGCGCGGAGAACGCGGCGCCGAGCTGCGCGCGATGAAGGAAGCTGCGACGCTTCCCATCGAACTTGCGGCAAAATATGCCGATGTCATACGGCAACATGCGGCGCGTGAGGCGGACGAAAAGCGCAAATCCGAGCTCATTCAGATGGCAGAAAACTTAGACGTCGTCCCGGCAGAGCCCGCCGTCACGTTCTGGCAGGCGATGCAGAGCCTCTGGCTTACGCATATGCTGATTCTGAGCGATGAGAACTATCCGGGTGCAGGCGTTTCGTTCGGTCGCCTCGATCAATACCTCTATCCGTACTGGCAATATTCAATAGAGGCGGGAATGGATCCGGAATTCGGAAAAGAAATTCTCAAGTGTTTCTGGATGCATTGCAACTACGCCTATGATGCGATGATTCAGACCGGTGACCAGGGCATAACCGCCGGCTACGGTCAGTTGTTCAATCTATCCGGCATGGGTCCGGACGGTAGGGATATGACCAACGACTTCACCTATATCCTGCTCGAAGTCCTCGATGAGATGGGACCGATTCTTGAACCGAAACCGAATGTGCGCCTTCACAGCGGGACACCCGAGAAACTGCTTGATGTCATCGTAGAGATGATCGCCGTATCACAAGGCGCACCCTTCCTGCTCAACTTTGATGAGCGAAGCATGGCAGGTCTTCTGCGCCAAGCGAAACTTGCGGGTGTAGAAGACAAGATCAATGAAAGCAATGTGTTTGATTACGCTTCCGTAGGCTGCCTTGAAAACACGATGTGCGGTAATGACAGAAGCTCGACAGTAGACTGCAATCTGAACCTGCTCAAAGCGGTGGAACTTGTGCTCGGCGGCGGCAAAGATCTCATCACCTACGCAGATGCGCTCTGGGGCAAGCCCTATCCGCAGGAAAAGGATGCGCCTGAGACGGGTGACCCACGTACTTTCACAGACTTTGAACAATTTTACCGCGCGTTTGAAATTCAAATTCAATACTGTGTTAAAAAAATAACAGAGTTGTATGACCGCAGCAGTGTGACGCGGGCAAAGTTCTGCCCGGTACCCTATCTCTCCACGCTCATCGAGGGCTGTATCGACAAGGGAAAAGACGTCACACAGGGCGGTGCCGAGCTGAATTTCATTACGATCGAAGGCGTCACGTTTGCGACGACTGTCGATTCGCTTCTCGCTGTAAAATACCTCGTCTTCGATGAAAAATTGTGCGATATGAATACGCTGATCGAAGCGCTCAAGGCGAACTGGAAGGGTTACGAAAAGCTGCAGGCATTCGCCAAGAACCGCGCACCGAAGTATGGACGTGACGAGGATCAGGCGGATGCGCTTGCGGATAGGATCATGAAGCTCTGGGCAGATGAAACATGGCAGTACACCTCGGCGATCGGCGCAAAGTTCCGCCCCGGGATGCTCAGTTGGAATTACTGGATCGGCAGTGGCTACATCATGCCTGCAAGCCCGGACGGCCGAGAAAAAGGACAGTTTCTCTCAAATGCGATCTGCCCCGTCAACGGCACCGATACGGACGGTCCGACGGCAAATGCAAACAGCGTCGGAAAGTCGCTCGGCGGACATGCTGCGGACGGAGACGGCGATTACGGAATATGGAACAATTATCTGCCGAACGGCGCATCCCATACGATCACACTGTCACCCGCGCTAATGCGGGATGACGAGCATAAGGAAAAGCTCAAGAGCTTCCTGCGGGGTTACATTCAAAACGGCGGCACCGCACTGCAGATCAACATCCTTGACGCGGATATGCTACGGGATGCACAGAATCATCCGGAGGATTACCGCAATCTGCTCGTTCGGGTCACAGGTTACAACGCCTATTTCACCTCGGTGGGAAGAGAGCTTCAGGACGAGATCATCGCCCGTGAAAGTCACAATAAATTCTAATGATCCGTTTGCTCGACATTCAAAGAATGAGCAGCGAAGACGGTCCGGGGCTCCGGACAACTGCGTTCCTGAAGGGTTGCTCATTGGCATGCACATGGTGCCACAATCCGGAAAGCATTTCAATGAAGGGCGAGGTGCTTTGGCACCGTGCGCGCTGCATGGGCTGTTCCGGCTGTGCCGAAGACTGCCCCCAAGGCGGGATCTCACTTAATGAAGACCGCCTTACGATCGACCGCTCGCGCTGCCTCGGTTGCTTCACCTGCATGCGGAGCTGCCCTACCGGCGCGATCGAGGCAAAGGGTGAAGAGATTTCGGAGGAGCAGCTGTGCGCGGAACTGCTCAAAGACCGCGCGTACTTCGGCGCGGATGGCGGCGTAACCCTCTCCGGCGGCGAAGCGCTGCTTCAGAAAGAGAGCATCTGTCTGCTACGGATGCTTAAGGAATCAGGCGTGAATACGGCAGTCGATACCTGCGGTCAGATCGGCACGGACACGTTGCGTGAAGCCCTACCCTATACGGATGTATTGCTCTACGACGTCAAGATCGCCGACAGCGGACGGCATAAGCAGTTTACAGGCGCGTCCAACGAACTGATTCTGAAGAACCTTTCCGTTGCCGCAGATTGGACGGCGAAAGGCGGGCGACTCTGGATTAGAACGCCGATCATCCCGGGCGCGACCGACAGCGATGAGAATATCAGAGATATCGGGGAAATCCTTGCCGCTTTGCCGAAAAGCACTGAGACGATCGAAAGATGGGAACTCTGTGCATTCAACAACCTATGTGAATCCAAATACGACAGCTTAGAGAAGACATGGATATTTCGGAATGTTCCGCTTATAGCAAAGGAACGGATGAATACCCTTGCGGGAATCGCATGCGCCAGCGGCGCCTGCGGAGACATACGAATAACAGGAGCTACAGCTTCAGAACGAGAGGTTTAATACCATGGAGATGAAAAGCAAAATCGACGAAAAGCAGACTGAACTCATGCGTCCGGACAGCAAGATCGGCATTCTCGGGACGGAAGATGCCGAAGGCTATCCACATCTCACCTTTATCTCATCGCTGCAGGGACTCGGAGAAGAACAGATTTCCTTCGGAAGTTTCAGCAGAGGTGAATCCAAGTCAAATCTTTGGGAAAGACCGGATGCGGCGTTCCTGATCCTGACTGCTGAAATGGAATGGCTTAAAGGCAATGCCCGTTACACGCATACAGAAAATACCGGCACGGTATTTGAAGAATACAACAACAAACCGCTTTTCCGTTACAATACCTATTTTGGTTTTGCAAAGGTATATGTCATGGATCTCATACGCATATCAGGCATTGAAAAACTTCCGATGCCGAAGATCATCGCCGGCGCGATACTCACACGGATTTTCAGCATTTTTGCAGCAAAAAACGAGCATAAAATCCTCAGGGATACAGGCAAGGCACTGATTGCAAAGCTCGACGGACTCAAGTTCATCTCGTGGCACGGTGAGGATGGTCTGCTTGAGATTGAACCGATCATACAAGCGGGACCGGCAGGAACGGATCGCGTCGCGTTCTTCCGGTTGCCGTATGGCGACGTGACTAAACGAATACCGAACGGCGCAAAGGCTGCCATTTTATGTCTGAACCTGCAGATGCAGAGCGTACTCGTCAAGGGAATATACCAAAAGAGCGGTTGCCTTTCACTGCTCAACATCGAGCGCGTATACAACTCCATGCCCCCAAAGATGGAATACATTTATCCGAGAGCGGACAAACCATTGGTTATCACTGATTTTAGGTGACCGAAAAGCTTTTAAATGGTATAATTCTATCGCAGGAGGGCAATTCATCGTGTTCACATTCGACAATCAAACAATAAAAGACAATATAAAATATTTAGAGCTTTTGGGCGAAACTTTCAGATCGGTTCCTGAAGTCAGCGCGGAAATCATAAATCTCAATGCGATTCTGAATCTACCAAAGGGGACGGAACATTTTATTTCGGATATCCACGGTGAACATGACGCATTCGGGCATGTCTTAAGAAACGGCTCTGGCACAATTCGGGAAAAGGTGATCGAGACCCTTCAGAAGGACTGTGAATTTGAAGAATTGCGCCTTACCGATGCGGAACTGAAAGAATTTTGTGCGCTCGTATACTATCCCGAAGCGAAACTTCGGCGATTGAAAAAATCAACCGAGACCGACGAAGCATGGTATCGCACGACGATCAGACGCCTCATCATCCTGACGCGTGTCATCTCTCGCAAATACTCCCGTTCCAAGATCCGAAAAAGCTTGCCGCCGACCTACTCATACATCATTCAGGAACTCATCTTCAAGACGGATATTTTCGGCGATCGGGACAGCTATTACGATGAAATCATTCATTCCATCATCGATACCGGCGCTGCAGAGGATTTTATCATAAGTCTCAGCGCAACGATCCGCAGACTCTGCATCGATCATCTTCACATCGTCGGTGACATCTATGACCGCGGCACCGGTCCCCACCACGTCATCGACATGCTCATGAAACATCACAGCATCGACATCCAGTGGGGCAATCACGACATCCTCTGGATCGGTGCAGCTGCCGGCAATCTCGCCTGTATCGCAAACGTCGTTCGGATCTGCATGCGCTACGCGAACACATCCATTCTCGAAGATGGATACGGTATCAATCTGCTGCCCCTTACGATGCTCGCACTGCACGAATACGGAGATGATCCGGATCTCGATGATTTCATGCCGAAGATCACGGATGAAATCCCTGATATCGACGAGGTGCTTATGGCACGGATGCAAAAGGCTATGGCAGTCATCCAATTCAAACTCGAAGATCAACTGATACGCCGCAACTCCGAATTTGGCATGGATGACAGAATCATTTTGAGCACATTAGATATTAACGATAATACTGTTATCGTTAATGATCAGAAGTACCCGTTAAATACATCCTTTTTCCCAACAATTGGAGCTGACCCTTCCGCCCTGACAGAGGAAGAGGAAAAAGTCATTCTCGCGTTGGCGGCGTCTTTCACTTCAAGCGATAAACTGCAGAGACATACTGATTTTTTACTCAATAAAGGCAGCATGTATAAAGTATTCAACAACAACCTCATTTTTCATGCGGGCTTCCCCATGAATGACGATCTTTCCTTTGCTGAAGTAGCCTTTGCCGGTAGCAAATACAGCGGAAAAAGTCTGCTCGACCGGATCGATGCCGAGGTACGCCGCTCGTTCTATGACACGCAGGACGACAATAAAGACGTCTTTTGGTATCTCTGGTGTGCACCGGGATCTCCGCTGTTCGGAAAAGATAAGATGGCTACGTTCGAGCGCTATTTTATAGATGATAGAACCACGCACAAGGAAATATCAGGGGCATTCTACAAGAATGTCGAAAATGAAGAAATGGCAGATCGCATCTTTAAAGAATTTGGTTTGAAAGCGGAAAATGCCCATATTATTTGCGGACACATCCCGGTGAAGTATATCAAAGGAGAATCATCCATTAAAGCCGGCGGCAAGATCGTCTGCATTGACGCCGGATTTTCCAAGGCCTATCACAGTGTTACGGGCATGGCGGGCTGCACGCTGACATTCAACTCTTACGGCATGAACCTCGTCATACACGAGCCTTTCAAATCCAGAGAAAGCGCGATCGAGAACGGTACCGACATCATCAGCGAACACCGCTTCGTTGCAAATACAGAAAAGCGTCTGCGTGTCCGAGATACAGACATCGGCGCTTCGATTCAGGAGGATATCCATTATCTGAATATGCTGCTTTACGCATATAGAAACGGCGATCTAAGACCTGTCGGATAGAAATCACATTTAAAATCAAACAACAAAGTCATCTGCAAAAGAAGTTGATGCTGTAGGGGCATAATTGAAAACCGTGTTATGATGGATAATATATCCATCAACATGCTTTCCGCTTGTGTCTTTGTGTGTCCAATGGATTCCACCGCCTTCTGCGGTGAAATAGTATTCACCATAAAACTCAACCGTGTCACCTATTTCAAGCGGTTCGACGCGCGGAGCAATGTCGATATTGTGAGCAATCAACAAGGTCTGACCACTTGAGAGCGTTATGATAAAACGCTGATGCCTGTCACCATCATTATCGTCGTCAAGGATTTTTGTAACTAATCCAGTTCCTTGAACCTGAACATCGCTTTTATGATCTGCGTATAATTGAGCAAAGACATCCAAATCGGCAGACCCATTGGTTTGTTCGGGCTGCGACGATGGATATGCGATATCTGTACTTTGAGCAGAAACATCACTGGTGGTATTGCTTGCAATTTGTGCACAAGCTGAAACCGCGAACAACATGATAATACTGATAAAGCATACTGCCGCTACACTTTTGTAGAATCTCTTTTTTTGTTTCAGCTGGATTCTCATTTCTATTTTCTTGTTTTCGAACACAGACTGTTTTCGCTACATGAAACAAGATCGTGCGCGATCTGACTGACATCATTGATGAAAGTCTTCCAACCGGGCGCAGGATTTGCCCAACGGATTTCTTCGAATGCTGACTTTGGTACTGACCGCAATATCTCGCCGATCACATTTGCTTCAACACCGCCATCCTTATGACGAGCCTCTGAAATCACATCTGACCATACAAATGATTCATGAAGCGAGATCTCCCTGATATCAGCAATGTCCTTCCCGGAAAAACGAAACACTGCTCCAAGTTTATTTGAAAGAATATTGTGAACATTATCCACCCTTGGGAATATATCATTCCGAATGAAATCTCCATAATGAGGAACAATATCATTAACAAAATCTATTTTCAGAAGCGCATCAGTTCCTTCTTGGCTAAGACCAAGCGACGTAAATGTTTCAGACTTCACAATCCCACTATCAGCGTCCCAGACAAACCCATTCGCCTTAAGTGCCGAAAGAACAAAATCGACATGTTTGTTAAAAACCTCATCATTGTATATGAAAAAATCTAAATCGTCCGAATATCTATGATGATAATATCCCCGACTCAGGGCGGTTCCACCGGTCAGATAAAAAGGTATCCCGCAATTTCCGACTACGTTCAATACTCCATCCTGTAGAGGATACAGGCTCTCCTCGTAATATTTTGAAAGCAACATCAAAAGTCTCCCTTCTGTCAGCAGGCCAAATGTGTTTGCGAATTTCCTGCGTATAAAGCAAATCCATCGCTTCCACGCCCCACAAGGCCACGACATAATGCCAAGGGAGCCGTTCAAGACTTCGAACAAACAAAGCACCCTGATCGAAAGCACCCGCTTGCGGCAAACGCCCTTCAATCACATCAAGCATGTCTTCCGCTGATGTCCTGTAGTCCCAATTGAGACTTTTCATCAAATTTAGTTTTTCTGCTCTATCTAATCCCATGTATATATAGTACACCTAAGCCGGCAGACGGACAAGTCAATACACATAGAGGTGTGGTTCACAAAACAAAATGTCCCGTTTAATTCACAAAACAAAATGTCCCGTTTTTGTATACTCTTT
>JAISKP010000020.1 GCA_031260885.1 Eubacteriales Family XIII. Incertae Sedis bacterium | reverse complement strand
TGTTCGATTTGTCCAGAATCGCATATTCAGCCCAACCGCCGGACGGGAATTGTCCCAATGGAACGCCTTCCAATTCAGCACCAACTTGGTGCTGAATTAGTCTATTAGATTTAGTCAGTTTTTTAGGTCACTTATAGGGTCTTTTATAGGGTCATCATGGTGACCCTATAAACAGAAATGATAGTTAATCACGATTTACTTTCCATTGCACCATTGGATGCTCAGAAATGCGATTGATAATATCCTCATCATTAAATAATAGCGTTGGTTCAAAAGTTCCATCAGCAAACTTATGTAAAAAGGCTTGCTCATCCTCGGTCAAGGTCATCAATGTTGCAATGGAATTTCCAACTTTAGCTTTTACACTTTCAAAATCAAACCTTTCTGAATTGCGAATCATCGGATATAAGTCGGTTTTAACACGGTGCTTTGAGATGTCAGCTATTTTGTCAAATGAATAATCTCTTGGAATTTCCTTCGAGGATACCGCCGTATAGAATACCGCACATTTTCGGAGCAACACCAAATCATCTGCGTTGAACAATTTGGTGTCGAACATCAAATTTACATCGTACAAATCCCTTACTGCACCTCTTGTTATCAAAGCAACAATCTTACTTGCGAATAGTTCGATGGGGGCAACCACCGGAATTTCAAACGAATCGAATAGTTTCCCTGCTAAAAGCGGTCTTTTCGTGATTGGCAAGATATGCGCACGGAGAGAGTAATTTATTTCAATCTTTAGGTTATCTCCGGAGCCTGATACGGTTTCATATGCATATACAAGCGAATCCAGACTATGTGGGGTTTTCGTCTTCGTGGTCAGTCTATAATTTTCTGCATTCATGAAGCGTCCAATAACCTCGTTGATGCGTACACGTTTTTCAAGCATTTCATCCCGTGGTAGGTTATTGGCAAAGTCCATATCAATATCGACCGATAGCCTTGGTAAATCGAAAATCGTTAGGTTGATTGCTGTGCCACCTTTGAGAGCAAGGGCATCCGAAAGTTCATCAGTAGACTCCATGAATCGCAAAATTTCAATAAGCCGGCTCACCTTTTCAAATGTGCCTCTTGTAAATCCCAATTCTTTTGCCTGGGCTGTTAATGTCTGCTTATCAAATTGTGGCATCAGCATAATCTCCCTTCAATACTATTTGAGATAAGTCACGTGGGGCTATTATTCTCCACTTACTATCGTATATCCCATCATTACTATTTCTAAACAAATATCGCTTGCTGTTTCCGATGTGCGAGGTACATTTATTGAAAAAATCATCGCTCAGGTTCAGGTCGGATTGAAAATCCGACAGTATATATCCTGTTTTTTGATATAGAAATTGTTTGTCGTATAATGCGAGATATTGTAGCAGTTTATCTTCCTTTAGCGTAGGGATGAGGGCTATACATCGCAACAACTCCTCTATTCCCATTACTTTATCAAAATCATTGATGTTGTCCAATAATGTACGCTCGGGATCTGTTACTCTGACTCCATCCGGTCTTACGGTTACACCTTCAGCTATCCGTGATTTTAGATAACGATAGGTTATGTCCTCAAAGTTGAAAGGTCGGAATTCCGTTTTTGACGATACTTCAACTTGATAGGATACTTGGTTGGCATATCCGTAATAATCAAATGCTGCATGGTGAGAGACATAGGCACTATCCGTTATTTTCGTTGCTATGCGGTACTTGCTTACTGCCGGTTCATCATCGAGCAAGTTCACCGCAACATATAGATTCTGCTTCACCCTTCGTATATAACCTTTTTTTAGATAGCTTTGAACAAGGGCATTTGCTGTGTTCTGGTTGCCGACCAGTAAACAGATTTCCTCCCATGTGAAACATCCCGTTTTCAATAGTTGTTCATAGTATTTCATCATATAATCCCTCTTTCGGTTTAATTATACGACATAACCTCTTATAATTCAACTATGATTTGGGATATTTAAACACTGCCTTGTGACAATGCTGTGACTGCGAACTTCTTTATTTGCATCATTCACAACTCGGTAATTAGCCACCAACTTGGTGGCAAATTACGCAGACCGCTTGTAGGAGCGGTCTGCACAGTAACAATAACGGTTATATTCGTGGTTTCATATTACCCATTTTTCTGCGGTAGATGATACAACCTACAAGCCCAAGTGCCGCCAATGCAAGAGCAAGAATGACAATCGGATTGAAGTCATCACCGGTCTTCGGCTGCTTAGTTGTGACCGGAACAGGAATCTTCTTATCGGTGCAAGTCTCACTGAAGGTAATCCGTTCTGTGTCAGTCTTGTCGAATTTGGCTTTGATAACAGGGGCGAAGTCCTTGTTTATTTCGTATCCATCCGGTGCTTTGATTTCTCTTACTACATACTCACCAACAGGGAGGTCGGCAAATACTGCCTTACCATCTTTGTCTGTTCTCGTAGTCATTATCGTGGCTCCCTTTGGAATAACAACAGCCTTGTCAGTTTCGGTGCTCATTGATGTAACAAGCTGCATCTCCACTCCGGACAGTTCGATGTTTGCAGGAATGAGGTCAACGCCTTCATCGTGGTGCAAGATAGCATTTTGAATGTCGTACTTTTGCTCTGTTACTGACTTGCTAATAAGGTCAGCCAATGTGCAGGGCAATTCGTCAGGATTCTTGAATCCGAGTGATGTTGTTAAATCCCCCTGTGGATCTGCATCCACAAGGAGAACCTTCTTGCCCTCTCTCGTCAGCCCAATGCCGAGGTTAGATGTCGTAGTGGTCTTGCCGACACCACCTTTTTGATTACAGATAGCAATTGTTTTTGCACTCATCGCTTGCCTCGCTTTCTTTAACATCAAACATTCCATCATCGAGCATACTCCAGATTGTCATGAATGCATCCGCCCGTCCCTCGTAGTATTTAATCAACTCTGCTACGGTTTCAAATTCTTCGTCTACATAATCAATGATTGCATTATTGTCATTGTTCATATAGATTCCGGTGCTCACAAACATTACTGTCTCGATGAATTTGTCCAACATTTCCATCAAGACATATTTGTCCACATGAGTACTATCCGGATTTTCCTCGACTATGTTTCTAATTGCTTCTTTCATGTTGAAAACTCCTTTCATTTTTTGTGATTTGATTGATAAAATAACAAAATGGCCGCCCGTGAAAGACGACCATAAATTAGCGATTTTATTGAAAACGAACACTACGTACTGTATACTTGTCATAGGTAATTAAGTTATAAGTTATTGTATGTTCTTGGTGAACATTGAAAAATCAACGAAATTGCGGACAACTGGTGAGCTTGTTTTGGGGGTGTGTTAACTCCTACGTGGTAGAGCACATGGGTCACAACCATGGGGTCGGGAGTTCGAATCTCTCTGCCCGCACCATCGTTTGATACGTCAAGAACGGCAAAATCTTTTCTTTCCCATTGTGAATTTATGAATTAAAATAATGATACAGTCGCCGCAGCGCGTGTGAGCGCAAGGACAAGGTGGGGTAGAAAATTATGACGACGAATCAACCACGTAAAAGGACTACCGTACGCGTTCGCGCAGCATTGACCATTATTGCGGTCAGCCTTGCGAGTTCGGTATTTGCATCTGCGATCGGCATCTATTTCAGTACGCGTGAGATCGCACAGACCGTTTCGGATGATCTCACGCTCCTCGGCGACATTTCGACGGGAATGGTCGTATCCTCCATTAATAAAATCAAAGAAGATACCACCTATGTCGGAAGTATGATGGATCGCGCCTACACCACCGGTGGTGTGGGTGAATTGAAATCCACCCTTGAAAGCGAGGTGGGTCCGGGACCGAGTTTCATCTCGCTCGGCGTTGTGTTCCCGGATGGCACCATCGTTTCCAGTGAAAAAGAACACTGCGGTTATGCCGCACCCACGGCTGAAGACGCCTCCTACTATCTTGAACTCGCGCCGGAAGATGGCGTACGTGTTGCCGACCTCTCGGTCACGGCCTCCGGAGAGTCACTGATCCGGTGCTATCTGAAAATCAGCGGCGGTGCGGTGTTCATTTCCACCTTGAGCGGCGATTATTTTTCCTATCTTTTTTCCGAATCGGACTACAGCATCTACAGTTCCGGAAGGGTCTTCATCCTTGACGGTGCAGGGACCGTGATCGCCGATTCCAACACCGGGGAGACCAATATGCTCGGAGCGTCGTTTCTGAACAGCCCGGGCGAATTCGGCGATGCGGTAAACGATGCCTTGTTTGGCGAAGGGACGGAGAATGTCGTCGTGCAATACGAAGATCAATTTGAAAATGCCGGCAGGATCATCTGTGCCTATACGCCGATCGTCCACCGGGACGAACGATGGGCGCTGTTTGTGACCGTGCCCGTATCGAGTACGCCCGTGCCCGATATGCGTAATCTTTTCCTCATCTCCGGACTGCTCTTCCTCGCATTCGGTGCCATCGCCTCGATCTTCCTGTCGGCCATGCAGGTGAAACCGTACGATGAACTGGATCGCCAAAATGCCTTGTTGACCGAGCTCAAAGCCGAGGCGGAAGATGCGGGGCGCGCCAAGGGTGACTTTCTCTCCAATATGAGTCATGAGATCCGAACGCCGCTCAATGCGGTCATCGGCATGACGACCATCGCAAAAAATACAACAGATGAGAAAAAACGTTATGAGAGTCTCGTAAAAATAGAAGAGGCTTCGCATCATCTGATGGGCGTGATCAACGACATTTTGGATATGTCAAAAATCGAAGCGAACAAGCTCGAACTGGATCCGACGGATTTCCGTTTTGAGGATATGATCCGCCGTGTTTCCGACATCATCGGTTTCCGCATGGAAGAAAAGCATCAAAATTATTCGGTAGAAATCGATCCGGCAATCCCGCCTTATTTCCACTGCGATGAGCAGCGGCTTGCGCAGGTGATCACCAATCTCTTGACAAACGCCATCAAATTCACACCGGAAAACGGCGATATCCGGTTGCAAGCGCAGCTTGCCGGCGTTACCTCCGAGGCGGCTGAGATCGAGATCTCCGTTACGGATACAGGCATCGGCATTTCCAAGGAACAACAAGCGCGGCTATTCACTTCATTTCAACAGGCGGAAAGCAGCACCTCGCGCAAATATGGCGGCACCGGACTTGGGCTTGCCATATCGAAACATATCGTCGAGATGATGAACGGCAGCATTTGGATTGAATCGGAACTCGGGCGCGGATCCAAGTTCTCGTTCCGAATCAAAGCGGGACTCGCCGACGCATCCGAAACCATGACCGGGAAATCAAACGACGGCATCGTGCCGAATGAGTTTGCAGGGAAACGCATTTTGCTAGCAGAGGATATCGAGATCAATCGTGAGATCGTACGGTCGCTGCTTGAGCCCACCGGCGTTACGATCGTCGACGCCGTGGACGGCTATGATGTAATCGAAAAATTCGCGGCGGACCCGGGTGCCTACGACATCATTTTCATGGATGTGCAGATGCCGGGACTTGACGGCTATGAAGCGACGCGCCGGATCCGGGAGATGGAGACGGACGGTACGCGGCACATCCCGATCCTCGCCATGACGGCCAATGTTTTCAAAGAGGACGTTGACAAGAGCCTAGCCGCCGGGATGGACGCCCATATCGGCAAACCGATCGACATGGCGCAAGTTCTGGAAAAACTCAGGCTCTATCTCTGATCGTTTTGCCGTGAACTACGTCCCGAATCCGCTTTTTATATTCGCGTGGAAGCATAACGAAGGAGGATTGCGTGGAAAAATTTGTAAAACTATTTGAGCCTCTGATCACGAAGAATATTGATCTAAAAAACAGATTCATGGTCACTTCCATGGAAAGCAATCTCGTGGATGAAGCAGGCTTTGTAACGCCGGCGCTCACGGACTACTGGGTTGCGCGGGCAAAGGGCGGCTTTGGACTTCTGATGCTTGAAAACAGCAGTGTGGATCCCGGCGGAAATGTATGTGCGCATTCACCGGGATTTTTTGACGACAAATTTATTCCCGGATTGAGAAGCCTCACGGATGCCGTCCACGAGTCGGGGGCCAAGATGGGCGCTCAGCTCGGACACTCCGGCAGGCAGACGATGCCGGATATCGTCGGGGGGCAAACCGTCGCGCCATCGCCGCTTCCCTGCGCGACAAACGGGTTCATCCCGAAAGAACTTACCACCGAAGAAGTCTATGAGATGATTGAGAAATATGGCGATGCCGCAGTCGTTGCGAAAAAAGGCGGGTTCGACGTCGTAGAAATTCACGGTGCGCACGGCTATCTGCTCGCGGGCTTCATGTCCGCGGCAACCAACAGGAGAACGGATGAATTCGGCGGAAGCTTTACGAACCGGATGCGGTTTTGCAGACTCATCATCGAAAACGTTCGTGCGAAAGTGGGTACGGATTACCCGCTATCCTTCAGAATCAGTGCGGATGAAAAGGTTCCCGGCGGTCGCGAGCTCCTGGAGTCGGTCGTCATCTGCAGACTGCTTGAGGAATGGGGAATTGATCTCATCAATGTCTCGGCGGCGCTCAATCCCAGCTGTGAATACATCGTGCCGCCGCCGGCGATTCAGGCGGGGCATTTGGTACCCTATGCAGAGAAAATCAAACAGGCGGTTTCCCTCCCCGTCATCTGTGCGGGAAAACTGCATGAACCGAATCTGGCGTCCTATGTGCTGGAGAGTGGGAAGGCTGACATCATCGGCATCGGACGCGGATCCCTGGCAGACCCCGAGCTTCCGAACAAGATCAAAGAAGGTCGCATTGAAGAGATCGCGCCGTGCATCGGCTGTTATCAGGGGTGTTATAAGGCCTATCCGAAACCGGGGCAGGAAGATCATATCCTCTATACGACCACCTGTCTCGTAAATCCGTTCTGCTGTAACGAAACCGAGATGGTCATCAAACCGGCGGCAAAGATCAAAAATGTGATGGTCATCGGCGGTGGACCGGCGGGACTCGAAGCCGCATGGGTTGCGGCAGCCTGCGGCCATTTGGTCACGCTCTATGAGAAGGATCGAATCGGCGGCACATTTCGCTATGCGGCCATCCCGCCTTTTAAGCAGCAACTTGCTTCGGCGATCGTTTATTACGAGAAAATGTGTGAAAAATACGGCGTAGAGATGAAACTGGGCGAAGAGGTCACCGACGTGCAGGTCCTTGCAGAAAACCCGGATGCGGTCATCGTTGCAACGGGCGGAACGCCGATCATTCCGCGATCGATTCCCGGTGCGGACGGCGAAAATGTCTTTACCGCAATCGAAGTTCTCGGCGGTCACAAGGTTCCCGGAAAAAATGTACTCGTCATCGGCGGCGGTTCTGTCGGATGTGAAACGGCAGACTACCTCGGCGAACAGCGGCGGAACGTCACGATCGTGGAAATGCTCGGCAAGATCGCAGCAGATGTCTCCATGCAGTCCCTTCCGTTCATGATGCAGCGTTTTAAGGAATACGGAATCAAAACATATACAGACACAAAAGTGATCAGCTTCGTGGACGACGGTGCCGTAGCGGAGCAAAACGGCGAAAAGTTGCTCCTGACCGGTTTCGATACGATCGTTCTCGCAATGGGTTCGAGACCTGTTAATACGCTCGGTCCGGCGCTTACCGGGAAGATCGCAGCGTTGTATGTGATCGGGGATGCATTCAAAGCCCGCAATGCACTTGACGCCATTGAAGAAGGTGCGCGAACGGCACTGAAATTGTAATTTCAGAACGGTATTTGCTTAAAGGAAGGAGCTCAGACAATGGACGCGCAAAAAGACAACCGCATCTTAACCGAGCAAGAAATCGCGGATTTTCGCAAAGGATTTTCCGAACTTGCACTCGAAGCCATCGAAGCCGGGGATCTCGAAAAAGCGAAGGCGTTGCTGCGGGACGAACACGAGACCCACAACATGAACCACGACCTGTTCATTCGTGAGATCACGCACCTTTATTCCATCATCTACGATGAGCTTGGTGAAGAATTCTGTATGGATGTAATCAAAAAGGTGACTGCCTTTTCCGCATCACAGGACCTGATCGACCTGCGTAAAAACGATCTGCGGGGCTGGGTCAAATGGTGTACGGATATGTGGCGGCAGCACAATCCGCACCCCGACACGATCGTTGAGGAAGATGATGAGAAGATCGTCCTGCGCACGAGATGCGGCAGCGGCGGCATGATGATTGATGAAGGATTTTATGAAGGTCCCGATGCGTTCAATAAGTTCAGGACGCCCACGCCCGACACTTGGGGAGAAGCGGATCTACCGCTCTACTGTGCACACTGCCACAACGCGCATGAATTGGTACCGATTGCAACCGGTGGACAAGGCTGCCAATTTTGGATGCACGAATCACCTTTCCCGAAAAAGAAGGGGGATCGTTGTGTTCATATCATCTATAAAAATCCCAAAGATATTCCCGAGAAATACTACACGCGGTTGGGGATGAAAAAAGAGGATTAGGCAAAGAAGATTTACCGTGCGGCGACCTCAAGACGCTCTCTGACCTTTGCTTCTCCGATGATCTGCTGGATTTCATACAGATCGGGGGAACTCGCGCGACCTACGATTGCGATCCTGATGGCGGCGCTCACATCGCCCACATGACCCTTGTATTTTTCGGGTTCCTGCTTGAAGTCCTTGGGCTTTGCGGCGTATCCGTTTGCTTCTGCGAGTGTGCGGATTTTATGAAACCAGACGTCGCGGTCGTCACAGTGATCGTAGGTCTGAAGATAGCCGCTGAGAAGCGCGGGAACATCCCCTGCCGTATTTTCCGGATACGGATCTTTGATTGCGAAGAACGGATCGTAGAAGTAGCTGATGAAATCAAAGATCTGCGCAGCGTAGGCAAGATCCTTCCTCGGCTTGTCGCCCATCCTTCCGATGTCGAGGATCTTTGTGAGACGCTGCTTGTCCGCCGCAAGGATGCTGTGCGCTTCGGGCTTGTACATATTTGCCCAGTGAATCAGAAAGTCGGAGAGCGCTTCTGCCGGAATGTGCAGCAGGACATCCTTACTGACGGCCTCGAGCTTTTCAAGATCGAATAAAATACCCGATACGCCCATCTTCTCTGTGGTCATCCAAAAATCTTCGATCTGCGCGCCCGGATTTGCCGTGCGCCATTCTTCAAAGTTTGAATTCATGATCGTCAGCAGATATTCGAGGATCGCCTTCGGATGGTAGCCTTCCCTGCGATAGTAGTCGAGCGACAGTTCCGGATCCTTCCGCTTGGAGAGCTTCCGCTTTTTCTCGCCGTCCATCTTCATGAGGACCGTCGAGTGGCAGTATGTCGGCAGTTTGAAGCCGAGCGCATGGAAGAGCGAGACGTGGATCGGCAATGACGAAATCCATTCTTCTCCGCGAATCACGTGTGTCGTGCGCATCAGATGATCATCGACCGCGTGTGCGAAGTGATAGGTCGGAACGCCGTCGGACTTCAGCAGCACGACATCGAGTTGATTGCGCGGAACGGTGATCTTGCCGCGAATGCCATCAACGATTTCCGCAGGGACATCGTCTGCTGCATCAGCTTCGGTCGAACCAACCTCCTTAAATCGAATCACATATTTCTCGCCCGCATCGATACGCTTCTTCGCTTCATCATAGCGGATATCCCGATATTTCGCATATTCTCCGTAAATGCCGGGTGTGCGCTTTACGGATTCCTGACCGGTCCGGATCTCCGCAATCTCATCCTCCGTGAAGAAGCAGGGGTAGGCTTTGCCCTGTAGCACAAGCTGCCGGATAAATGTGTGATAAATCTCCGTGCGGTCACTTTGGTAATAAGGACCATAGTTTCCGGACTCCTTGATTTCATTTTTATCTTCATCATACAGAACGCCTTCGTCAAAACTTACGCCGAAATGTTTCAGGGCAGAAATCAGCGCTTCTACCGCCCCCTCGACTTCGCGCTTGCTGTCCGTATCCTCAATGCGCAGGAAGACGATGCCGTCCGTCTGATTTGCGAGTTTCTCGTTCATGAACGCCGTATAGAGATTGCCGAGGTGGATGAAGCCGGTAGGGCTTGGCCCGAGGCGTGTGACATAAGCACCTTCGGGAAGATCTCTCGGCGGATATTTTGCTTCAAAATATCCCGGATCCCCCGCAGATGGCGTGTCGTCAAGGTTCGGGAAAAGAAGGTTCCCCAGTTTTACATTTTCTTCATTGGTCGCCGTCATGATGTTTCTTTCCGCTGTCAGCCGTTTAGCAATGACTCAAAGACCTTCACGCCTGTTACGAGCACATCTTCGTCAATCTGATAATTGCAGTTGTGAAGCGGCGTGTCCAAACCCGTACCCAGATGAAGGAAGAGTCCCGGTATCACCTTTTGATAACAGGAGAAATCCTCCGAAATCATAAGCGGTTCATCCGGTTCAAAAAGT
>JAISKP010000049.1 GCA_031260885.1 Eubacteriales Family XIII. Incertae Sedis bacterium | reverse complement strand
TTGCTCGTCGATATTCGGCATGAACCGTCGCTTCAGGACAAGCAGATGTACGAATGGATTACTTACTATGGGCTCGGCGGTCTTGTCGTTGCGACAAAGGCGGATAAAATTTCCCGGAACGTTCTGGCAAAAAATCTAAAAGTGATCCGGACAGCACTGGGACTTACGGCGGCGGATGCCTTGCTTCCGGTTTCCGTGTTGAACCGTACGGGCGTTGAAGAACTGCTTGAGAAGATCGGTGCCGCTGTTGGATGAGTGGCGCGCAGATGTGGCGTGATTAAGATCGCGCGATTGCTTGAGCAATCCGCGCTGCCTTATGATATAATAAAGTTAGGACATTGAAAATTCCCTCGAAAACATCAGAAAATTGAAAGAGGCGAAAAATGAATTTTTTTACATGGTCTGTTTTGAGCAAAAGAGTAGGCGCAATTAAGTCGCTGATGAAGGACAACGCAGTCCCGAGACGGCAGAAATTTTTGGTTGCCTTTGGTATTTTTTATCTGATTCTCCCGTTGGATATTATTCCTGCAGTCCTGTTCCCCATCGCCTGGATGGATGATCTTGTTCTTTGGATCTTCATCATCTACTCGCTGAAAGAATCACTTGACAAATATTGGCTCGGCGAGAAAACGATTGATATTACTGAAAATTTCGAAGGCAAAGAGTTTATCGATGAGGCACATTTCACCATTGAGGACGAATCTGACGATGAGTGACGGTAGCAGCAAATATCTTCTGGAAGACGTAATTTTCACACAGGAACAGATTGAGACACGCGCTGCGGAGATCGGTAGGCAGATTTCGTTGGATTATGCAGGGGAAGAGATTCTTGTGATCGGCATTCTCCGGGGCGCAGTGATGTGGATGACGCAACTGATCAAATCCATTACCGTGGATACCGAGATAGACTTTATGGCCGTCAGCAGTTACGGAAATGCGACGAAGAGCAGCGGTATCGTGAAGATCAATAAGGATCTGGAATCCAGCATCACCGGAAAGCACGTGATCATCGCGGAGGATATCGTGGACTCCGGCGTTACGTTGAACTATCTTAAAGAGTATCTTGAACATATGGAACCGGCGTCGATCAAAATCTGTACGCTTTTAGACAAGCCTTCCGGAAGGAAGACCGATCTTGAAATCGATTATATCGGGTTTACGGTGGCGGATGTTTTTATCGTCGGGTACGGACTTGATGTCGGGCAAAAATTCAGAAATCTTCCGTACATTACATCGGTAGTTATCCCGAAGGGGTGCGCAGAAGGCGGCGCTGCAGGCACCGCAGACGCAATCTGAATTAAAGTAAATGCCCATTTTGATCCGCAATGGACAATGGGATTTTATTGTTATAAAATAAGTTTTCAAAAGGTTTTTTGTATCAGTAAGGAGATCGAATATGGGTTACAAGGTTGAAGTCGGTATTTCCAATAAGCATCTGCATCTCAGCGCAGAGCACATCGAGATATTATTCGGCAAGGGGCATGTGCTTACGCCGATTAAGGATTTGAAGCAACCCGGGCAGTTTGCCTCTGAGGAACGCGTCGACATCGTCGGTCCGAAGGGAACGATCAAGGGGCTTCGGGTGCTCGGTCCCGCCAGACCGGAGACGCAGGTAGAACTTTCGCTGACGGATGTCAGAGGCCTCGGCATTAAAGCACCGATCCGTGAATCCGGAAAGCTTGAAGGTACTCCGGGGGTGAAGATCGTTGGTCCGGAAGGTGAAGTCGAGATCGATCACGGCGTCATCGTCGCGTTGCGTCACATCCATCTTTCTCCGTCTGAAGCGGTGGAAGCCGGCGTGAAGGACAAGGATGTCGTCCGCGTCAAAACATCCGGCAGCAGACCACTCTTATTTGAAGAAGTGCTTATCCGTTCCGGCGAAACGCATCTGCGTGAATTTCATGTGGATACAGACGAAGGAAACGCTGCCGGCATCGACAACGACGAATTCGTCGAGATAATGGAGATCATCAGGTAGTAAATTTCGAAAGTTGATGGGTTTCCGGAGTATGAACGGTCTGATATACTCATATGAAAAGTGCTCCGTATCGTAAAAGATAGGGAGCATTTCTGCGATGTCGCTCCGATCGACGATCATCGTATAATAATCGCACAATAAAAGTGCGGATGCAGATCGTCGGAATGGTTTGACAACGCGTAGGGAATCAGGTATATATTAAATATATTATATATTATATATTTAAAAATTGCAGAAACATTTTTCTGCAGAAAAGTTTTCTATGAAAGGAGCGTATATGTTTAAGAATGCAATCGTAAGGAAGCCGTGCAAAGCGATGATCGACGGCATCACCTCCGCGCCGGAGCTCGGCAAACCGGATTATGAACTTGCTGTCAAACAGCACGAGGACTACATTCGTGCACTTGAACAGACCGGCGTCAAGGTCACGATTCTTCCCGCAAACGAGGACTATCCCGATTCATGCTTCGTCGAAGACACCGCCGTACTCACAAGGACCTGCGCGATCATCTCAAATCCGGGTGCGCTGTCCAGAAGAGGCGAGGCGAAGGAAATGCTTCCGACGATTCGGGAATTCTTTCCGGAAGATAAGATCGAATACATTCAGTCCCCCGGCACACTGGAAGGCGGCGACGTCATGATGGTGGGCGATCATTTTTACGTCGGTCGCTCCGCACGGACAAACGAAGAGGGCATTCGGCAGTTTGTCGAGATTCTCGAACGCAACGGACTGTCCGGATCGGAAGTGCCGCTTGAATTTGTGCTCCATCTTAAAACGGGTGTGAATTACATCGAGAACAACAACATGCTCGTATCGGGTGAGTTTGTCGAAAAGCCGGACTTCAAGGATTTCAACAAGATTCTCATTCCGGAGGATGAGGCTTATGCCGCAAATTGTATCTGGATGAACGATTTCGTGATCGTTCCTGCCGGTTATCCTGTCGTCGAACAGCGCGTCCGGGATGCGGGCTACGAAGTGATCCTCGTGGATACATCCGAATATAAGAAACTGGACGGCGGGCTGAGCTGTCTGTCTCTTCGTTTCTCCGCACTGAAATAGTCGAAAAAATTGAAAAAAAATGTGAAAGCGTGAAGGAAAACAGTGTAATATAGATTTGATACAAGTAAGGAGCGTATGTGTATGAAACATCGGTTTATCGCAAAGCGGTTTTGGAATGATGTGCCGAATGCTTTCAGTGCCGAGAAGGCACCGGAGTTTACGGATCTGATCAATCTCACCTACGGAGACCCAGACTTCACGACGTCTGAACTGATTCTGGAACCGACCTTCCGGGATATTCGTGCCGGTCATACGCACTACGACGAGCTTTGCGGGTATACGGAACTGCGGGACAAGGTCTGCGAATATCTCAAAGAGGATTATTCGATCGATGCCGAGCGGAAGGAAATCTATATTACGAACGGTGCCGGTAGCGGGCTGTTCTTCACGCTGGAAAGCATTTTAGATGACGGCGATGAGGTGATCATGCACACGCCGTACTATTCGCCTTATCCCGATCAGATCGAGATGTCGCGCGGTATTCCCGTGGGTGTCGACACGTTCGAAGCGGACGGTTTTCAACTCAGAGCGGATCTCGTTGAAGCTGCGGTCACAAACCGGACGAAGGCGATCATCATCAATACACCGAACAATCCGACCGGTGCGGCGTTTACGCGAAAGACGCTCGAAGACATCGCGGACATCGCGGCGCGTTACGATCTGATTGTGATTTATGACATGGCTTATGCCTCGCTGAGTTTCGGCGAGGCATTTATCCCGTTTTCAAACCTGCCGGGCATGCGCGAACGCACTGTGACGCTGGGCAGTGCATCAAAGGAATTCGCAATGACAGGCTGGCGCGTCGGCTTTAACTATGCCCCGGATTTTCTCATTGAACGCATGAAGCGCGTCAATGAGAACGATACGATCATGGCATCCTCGATCGCGCAGCGGGCCTATCTCCACGCGATCGAAAACAGAAAGGTGATTCGCGATGAAATCACGAAGGTCTTTCGGGAACGCATGGAGTATGCCTACGGTCGTATTCTGGCGCTGAAAAACATCAGCGCGCTGCCACCGAAGGCGACCTTTTACCTGTTTCCGAATATTACGGCAACAGAACTTACCTCGGACGAGGTCACGGAACGCATTTACAGGGAAGCGCATGTCGCGGTCTTTCCAGGCAGTGCATTCGGTGCGAGCGGAGAAGGCTTCCTGCGTATTGCGTGCACGCAGGACATGAAGACCCTTGAAGAGGCGTTTGACCGCATCGCAAAAATGGACATTTTTGCATGAACAGATCAATCGTCAGATCGTTTACACCTGTTAAAATAAGCGACAGCGGTCGCTTTATAATAGATATCCGCTTCATGGGTAAGGGGCTCATGGAAAATGCAGACCAAAGGTGGAAAGGACAAACCAATGGGTACATTTGATATTGTCATTATCGTTGTTTATGTGGTTGCGATGTTTGGCGTGGGTGTCTATGCCAGAACACGCATCAAATCCGTGGACGATTACCTTGTCGCCGGTAACAGGTTTAAAACGTTTTCTCTCGTCGGCACGCTGATGGCTGCCCTGATCGGTGCCGGAATGACCATGGGTATGGTCGGCGGCGTATTTAAATACGGTTCGGGCATCCTATGGAACTGGATCGGATTTGCAATCGGTCTCGTCATTTTTGCTTTCTTTTATATGAAACGACTTCGTTCCTCGGGTAAACGCACTATGGCAGAAGTCATCGCCGGAGAATTCGGCAGACTTCCGAGATTTTTCGTGGGCATTTTTGCTGCGGTCTACGCATTCGGTTCCGTGTCACTCTGCGTGACGGGTATGGGACGTCTGATTTCGTACCTCGGCGAGAGCATCGGCATCACCGTCTTTGCCGGCGTGCTCATCACCGCGGTGATCACTGTAGGTTATACGGCGCTCGGCGGATTTTATTCCGTCGTATGGACGGATGTGGTACAGTTTGTGATCATGATCCTTGTTGTACTGATCGTCGGTCCCATCATCGTCTTTTCGAATGTCGGCTCGTTTGCGGAACTCAATGGACAGTTCATTGAGTATGCACAAACAACCTTAGAGGGGACTGCTAAAAATTTGGATTTGCTCAGTATCACCAAGGGCGTTCCGCT
>JAISKP010000025.1 GCA_031260885.1 Eubacteriales Family XIII. Incertae Sedis bacterium | reverse complement strand
TACCGCATTCCGGTGGCGGAAGGCGCCACGTCGGAATTTGACGATCTGGCAAGAAAGATCAACGAGATCGGCGCTGCGTCGGATCTCGCGATCCAAAGCGAACTGAAGAATCAGCGGCTCAAGACAGACCTGATCTCGAACGTGAGCCACGACCTGAAGACGCCGCTCACCTCGATCATCACCTATACGGACCTGCTGAAGAAAGAAGGACTTCGGAGCAAAAATGCAGAGGAATACCTGGACGTCATCGACGAGAAGGGCAAGCGCCTGCAAAAGCTGACGGAGGATTTATTCGATGCGGCGAAAGCGTCGAGCGGTGCGATCACCGTCCAAAAGGAGAAGGTTGATCTGCTCGCGCTCATCAATCAGGAGATCGCGGAGATGAACGAAGGTCTGACGAGCGCCGGACTCGAGCTGATCGTAGACGCACCGGAGGAACATTATTACGTGACGGCGGACAGCCAGCTCCTGTGGCGCGTCGTCGACAATCTGCTGTCAAACGTCCGCAAATATGCGCAACCCGGCAGCCGCGTCTACATCGACCTGAAGGAACACCAATACCGGCGCGCCGCAGGCGGACAGACGCCGGTGGGCATGACGCTTCTGGAGATCAAGAACATCTCCGCGGCGAAGCTCAACATCCCTGCGGACGAGCTCATGGAGCGATTTAAGCGCGGCGACGCATCGCGGACGACGGAAGGCAGCGGACTCGGACTCGCGATCGCAAAAGACCTGATCCGGCTGCAGGGCGGTTGGTTTGACGTTTCCGTGGACGGCGATCTGTTCAAGACCGTAACGATGCTCGAACCCTATCTGGACTGAGCAAAAAATAAAACTGCGGGGCGTCCATTTGGATTGTGCCCCGCAGTTTTGATGAATAGGAACTAGTCAATAATTTTATACCCATGCTGCCGCGTATCTAAACATAATTAACAAAAAAAGTTTTCCGAAATCCGAATTTTTACAACGCGTATGTTTCTGACGTAGGTGCCATAGTATAATACAAAGATGGAGAAACGAAACTACACGTTAAACCGTTCAAAAAGAAAAAGTCTTTCGATCAAAATCACCGAGGATGCAGCGCTCATCGTCAGCGCGCCGATGCGGATGCCCGTTTCCGAGGTCGAACGTTTTGTCGCTTCAAAGGAGCAATGGATTCAACGTCACATTGCCCTTGCACAGAAGAGGTGGGAAGCGCGCCGCGCATTATCATCGCAAATAGACGATGCAACATGCATACGTCTCAAAACAGAGGCGGAAACAGCACTGCGCACACGCACTGCGTTCTTTGCTGCACAGATGGGCGTCACACCGAAATCCGTCCGCATCGGCGGAGCTCGTTCCAGATGGGGAAGTTGCAGCGCAGACAACAGGATCAACTATTCATGGTTTGTCGTGTTCGGCGGAGAAGAACTGATCGACTATCTCGTCGTGCATGAACTTGCACACATCCGATATCATGACCATTCAGAACATTTTTGGGCGTTGGTCGAATCCGTGCTGCCCGACTATCGCGTGCGGCGCAAAAAACTCAAAGCGCTCGCCGTTCCGCTCGAAAACACAATCCCGAATCAATAATCAGTTGAGCTTTTCCAGTTCTTTTAGCCACCGACCGGCATCCGCATCGCTTGGCATGCGCCAGTCGCCGCGCGGAGAAAGGCTGACGGATCCGATCTTCGGTCCGTCCGGAAGTGCGCTGCGTTTAAACTGATTTGCAAAAAACCGCCGGTAGAATACCTTCAGCCACTTTAAAATCGTTTCTGCGTCGTAAGCAGCGCCGCCGATGTCCGCTCTCTTGTTTGCATCCGAAAAAGCATACTTTGCGAGTTCGAAGATGAGCTTCGGTCTGCGCCCCCAGCGAATCATGTGATAGAGAAAAAAGTCGTGCAGTTCGTACGGACCGATGAGCTCTTCTGTTTTTTGCGCGATTTCTCCTTCTTCAGGCGGCAGGAGTTCGGGGCTTACCGGCGTACCGAGAACATCCGTTAACACATCCCGCAACCCCGGATCGGTATCCGCCACATAGCGAATGATGTGACGAACGAGCGATTTGGGTACACCGGCATTGACGCCGTACATACTCATGTGATCTCCGTTGTACGTTGCCCAACCGAGCGCCAGCTCGGAAAGATCTCCTGTTCCGACGACGAGACCGCCCGTCTTATTCGCGAGATCCATCAAAATCAGCGTCCGAATGCGCGCCTGCGCATTTTCGTAGACATTGCTGTGATCGCTTTCCGCATGTCCGATGCTCTTTAGATGAACTTTCACAGACTCCGTGATGTCAATCTCTGTGACAGTCACGCCGAGTGCTCCACAGAGTTTATGCGCATTATCCTTTGTCTGTCCGGTCGTACCAAATCCGGGCATGGTGACCGCCGTAATGTCGCTTAGCGGTTTTCCGGCTTTCTTCATGGCACGCACGGTCACCAACAACGCAAGCGTACTGTCCAACCCGCCCGAAATGCCGAGAACCGCCGATCGGCTTCCCGTATGAAGCAGACGCTTCGCAAGCCCTGCCGACTGCATGTTCAAAATCTCTTCGCAGCGTTCCGCACGCTGCGCCGGATTTGCGGGTACAAACGGATGAGAGTCAATGTGCCGGTATAAATTCTTGACATTGCCGGTGCTGTAAACACTTTCCGCCTTGTTGATCGGAATGACCTTCCCGTTCAGATCGACATTTTCTTCCGGGGATACTTTCTGTGAAAAATACACCCTTTCATAGCCTTCGTCTTCCGGCGCATAGCCTTCAAACGAATTGAGATAGCGTCGGTCACGGGTAAGCCCTTTCACGTCGATTTCGGAAATCGAGATGCCATCTGCAAAAGGCGCAGACTCCGAAAGGATCACGCCGTTTTCCGCGATGATGCTGTGTCCGGCGAAAATCACATCCGTACTGCTCTCTCCGAATCCGGCATTGGAATAAATATAGCCGCAGACCAGACGCCCGGACTGACTTTGCGCAAGCAGCCTTCTGTATGAAGCCTTTCCGATCGTTTCGTTTCCGGCTGAAAGATTTGCGATGATCTTAGCGCCGGTACAGGCGTGAAGTACGGAAGGCGGTTCTGCCGCCCAAAGATCTTCACAGATTTCGACCGCAAAGATGAATTCCGGGTCTTCTTCGCATTCAAACAGGATCCGCGTGCCGAACGGAATATCGGCAAATGCATCCTCTGACTCAAAATAATCATCGTCTCCGAACTTCTCTTCACGCTTCTTTTCCGGAGGTGCCGGAAGCGTAATGTACCCGAGGCGACCGTCTGCCGGTGTGAAGTGCCGCAGTTCGTAAAACTCACCGTAATTCGGAACAAAGCTCTTCGGGATGATCCCATGGATCACGCCGTCCGAATAGACCGCCGCAACATTGTACAGCTTTCCGCGAAATGCGAGCGGAAGTCCTACGATCACGATCTCATCGCGCCCTTCGCTGTCCGCTGCAAGCGCGATCAGCGCTGCCTTGGCGCTTTCCAACAATTCATCTTGGAGAAAGAGATCTCCGCAGGTATACCCGGTAATGGACAGCTCCGGTGCAACGATGATCCGTGCGCCTTTGTCCGCCGCCGCATGCGCCGCAACGCGAATGCGCGAAGCGTTGTATGTGCAATCCGCAACGCGGACCTCCGGCGTGATCGCGGCAACTCTTATAAATCCATCAAACATGCTTCACCTTTCATCATATACTTCATATTCGTTGCCACTCAGGGACAGGCGGTAAGGGGCAACTCTTATTATACGCTATTCGGATTTAAGAAAAAAGAACCGTTTCCCGCCCTACCCGGATTATGTTATACTACTCAAATGGCATCTGAAATCCAAAACAACCGGCATAACGTGATCAAATCGACTTCGGTTCTCACCCTGACGGCACTCATCTGGGGAATGGGTTTTGTCGCGCAGCGTTCCGCAATGGAACACGTCGGTCCGTTTTTCTTTAATGGAATGCGGACAGCCCTCGGCGCACTCACAATTGTGATCGTTCTGCTCATCAGCAATCTCATTGAACGAAAAAAAAACGGTGTTACAGCACCGAAACCGTCGGCGCTGTCGCCGGAAGTTCTAAAGGGCGGCGTTCTGTGTGGGATCGCACTCTTCCTCGCAGGGAATCTCCAGCAGGTCGGACTTGTGTTTACCGCCGCCGGAAAAGCCGGATTTCTGACGGCGCTCTACATTGTCCTCGTTCCGATTCTCGGAATCTTCCTAAAGCACAAAACGCACTGGAATACCTGGGGAAGTGTATTGATCGCCGCCGCAGGACTCTATTGTCTCAGCATCACGGAAAATTTCAGCATTCTGATCGGCGATCTTGTCGTGATCATCGGTGCCTTCTTCTGGGCGTGCCACATCCTCGTGGTGGATCATTACGTCGCGCCGCTCGGTCATCTGGATGTGATGAAGCTCTGCATCTGTCAGTTCGTCGTCGCAGGACTGCTCGGGCTTTTGTGCTGGCCGCTGTTTGACAAATATTTCACAGCAGGTGTTTTCCGATTATCGGATTTGATTCTGGTACTGCCGGCACTGCTCTACGCAGGCGTCGTGTCAACCGGTGCGGGGTTTACGCTCCAAGCCATCGGCCAACGGTATGCAAATCCATCTGCCGCATCGATCATCATGAGCCTTGAATCCGTGTTCAGCCTGATCGGCGGCATCCTCATCCTTCACGAAATTCTGACGGGGAAAGAGATCCTCGGTTGCATTCTCATGTTCGCCGCAGTGCTCCTTGCACAGCTTCCCCTCAAACGCAAATAGGTCTCGCAATCATCGCGAGGCAGACGGGACGGGGCGATAGCACAGTATAAAATATCGCTACTCGTGATTGCGGGCTTTTGCCTGTTGCATGCGCCGTTCGGCATCCCGTTTTGCAATCGAGTCCCGTTTGTCGTAATTTTTCTTACCTCTGGCGACCGCGATTTCGATCTTGGCGCGACCATCCTCATTTAGATAGACATTCAGCGGAATAATCGTAAGCCCTTCCTGCTGAATCATCACGGTGAGTTTCCCGATCTCCTTCTTGTGCAGCAGCAACTTGCGCGGCCGGAGCGGATCGACATTGTAAATATTTCCGTGATCGTAGGGACTGATGTTCATCCCGAGAATGAATGCTTCTCCGTCCTGGATTCTGGCATAACTCTCTTTCAGGTTCGCCTTTCCCGCCCGCAGAGACTTGATCTCTGTTCCGGTAAGCACAAGACCTGCTTCGATCCGTTGTTCAATGAAATAATCGTGCGTTGCCGCCCTGTTTGTTACTAAAACCCGTTTCTTTTTCATTTTATAAATCCAATATTTCCAATCGGAAACAACCGAAATACCGCTTTGCCGATCAGCTCTGCTTCCGGGACAAAACCGACCTCCGCCGTTCGACTGTCCGTGCTGTTTTGCCGGTTATCGCCCATCAGAAACAAATTCCCCGCCGGAACGATCACCTCGTCCATTTCACCTGCGGTCGTGCCTTCCT
>JAISKP010000023.1 GCA_031260885.1 Eubacteriales Family XIII. Incertae Sedis bacterium | reverse complement strand
AGCACATCACGGCAGCAAGCGGGCAGTGGCTTACATCGGTCTTTCTGCTCGTGAACGGACTGATGATTCCGGTCACGGCTTATCTGATTGATCGGTTTACGACCCGACAGCTGTTCTTTGCGGCGATGTTGATCTTTGTTGCGGGGACCGCGTTGGCGGCTTTTTCCGTGAACTTCTGGATGCTGCTCGGCGGAAGAGTGCTTCAGGCGGTCGGCGCCGGAATTCAGCTTCCGTTTGTATCCGTCATGATGATGATCATCTTTCCAAAGGAAAAACGCGGGTTTGCGCTCGGTATGGTCGGCGTTGTCATGGGCTTCGCACCGACCATCGGTCCGACGATTGCTGGCTGGCTTGTCGACACATGGGGATGGAAGTATATCTTCTTCGGGATCGGACCGCTCGCGATTCTCGATATCATCATGGCTTTTTTTCTTCTGAAAAACCTTGGAGAAAAGAAGAAGAGCAAATTCGACTGGTTGTCGGCACTGTTTTCCACACTTGGATTCGGCGGTCTCTTGTTTGGATTTTCAACAGCAGGAAGCCTTGGCTGGCTTCGGTTTGAGACCCTCGTTCCGATTTTCACAGGCGCGGTGGTCATCCTATTCTTTGTACGCAGACAGCTTCGGCGTGAAAACCCGATGCTGGATCTCCGTGTATTGAAAAATGCGGTATTTACAAATTCGGTGATTCTGTCGATGGTCGTCGCCGCGGGTATGACGGTCGGCGCTGTCATTACTCCGATCTACCTTCAGAATGTGCTGAATCTGACGGCGATGCAATCCGGTCTTGTGCTGATGCCCGGTGCGCTGATTATGGCAGCTATGAGCCCGGTATCCGGTATTCTGTTTGACAGGTTTGGACCCAGAGCCCTCTGTCTCTCCGGTTTGTCTGTTCTAACGGTCGGCGGCGTCATGTTGATCTTCATCGGGGAGCATACCTCTGTGACCTATGTCCTGATCGCCTATACGTTCAGAATGGTAGGAATCGCAACCGTGAATATGCCTGTTACGACATGGGGACTTAATGCGCTTTCAAACAGGCGGATTGCACATGGAAATGCCGTCATCAATACGGGTCGCCAGATTGCGGGATCCATCGGCACAGCAGTTCTCGTCACCGTCATGATGATGGTTTCAGGGACGGATTCATCCGACGGGGCGGTAGCAGTCTCCCACGGGATCGACGCAGCGTTCGCATGCGCTGCGATTCTTACGTTGTTTGCGTTGGTTATCGCAATCATCAAGGTCGGACGAAATACGGACGTGTAATAAAAAATTCGGAAACGGAGGAAATAAAACATGCAAAAAGCAAGAGATATCATGGAGAAAAATCCGTACATCTGTCGCGAAGATGCGACGATCGGAGATGTCATCAAACAGTTGTTTGACAGCCAGATCAGCGGTGTCCCGATCGTTGACGGCAGGAATAAAATTCTCGGATATGTTACAGATGTTGATTTGATGCGGTATGTTACGCATGAAAAGCCAAAGGTATTCAGTTGGGGGGATATGACGCCCGTTATCATCGACGACGAACCGATCTCTGAAAAGATGCGGGATATCCTGTCTGTACCCGCCCTCAGCATTGCGAATAAGAAGCGGCATTACGTCGATGCGGATCTCGAACTTGACGAGGTCGCAGATCTGTTTGAAAACGAGCGCGTCTTAAAGATGGCTGTGATCGAGAACGATCAGGTGGTCGGCGTCGTGAGCCGTTCCGCCGTGCTCAGACAGCTACTGGCAAACATTTTACCGGAATAGATATACGATTGCAGGTTCCAGGAGTAGAACCTGTCTGTTTCGTCTGAGAACATGCCACGGTTATAGTCTGCATGATCTTTGATCGCCGTCTCCGCATCCGCGCGCACTGTCGGGTCGACCTCCTCATTTTCTTTCAGTTCGTACAGATAGGGGAGCGCTGCATCGGACAGCTGCGCCAGCATCTGCGTATCGACGGTCGGCAGGACGCCGTGCTCGTACTGTTCGACGTTGTATTTTGCGATGATCCCGTCGGTGTTCGCGAGAAAAAGTGCGAGAAAGAGGACGACGGCGACTGTGACAATGGGGCGACCGGCGTTGAACGGACGGATGTGCCAGATGATGAGCGTGATGAATACGAGCATCAGGACGACCATGAACCAGAAGGTGTAAACGCGCAGCTGCGAAAGTCCGTAGGCACCGATGTAAAGGAGCATCTTACTCATGGCGGTAGCGATGAGCAGGGCGGTCATCACGGAGAGAATCGCGGTCAGGATGCGCAGTGTCTTCGGGTATTCTCCTGCCCCGCGCTTTGCAAACAGATAGGCGAAGGCAAGCACAGCGAGGTTGATCGCGGATACGCCGCAGAGTTCGAAGAAGCCCTTGCGTGCGTATTCGGCATAGGAATATGAATCCGGCAGATCGCCGCCGAATGCGGAGAACAGGTAGCCGCTCATGACGATGAAGAAGATCATATAGATGATCTCAAGGAGGAGGATCGGCGTATACACACTTGCCGGCGGGAGTGCGTGTGCACGTCCGAGCAGGCGTGCAGTATTCTCTGTCGTGATGTGCGCTGTATGCTTTCGGTGTGCATTGCCGTAGACCGCGCCGAAGATGTAACATGCGACCGGAATCCCGAGGACGAATTCGAAGATGTAATTGCCGATGCGTGCGAGGTTGATTGTATCCGTAATGGATTTTGTGAAGTCTGCAAAGCTGTTGTCTGCGGAAATCAAAAGTGCCAGAATACCGGCGATGACCGGAATGGCGATGATGACGCCGAGGACGCCCGCAAGCACTGCCTTTCCTCTTTTTCGGTCGCGCAAGGCGGAAAGGACATTGCCGAAAAGTCCGCCGAAATTGCCGAACGATACGATGAAATTCTGATTGAACCAATCGCTGATCACGAAGCCGGAGAGCTTTTTCGAGACGGTCGTCCCGCATGAATAGGCGATCCAGAACAGACAGGCTACGAATTCAAAAAACAACAGAAAGATGTTGATTGCGATCGAATCGTAGAGGATAAAGGGCAGGGCACCGAGCAGGACAACCGCAAGCGCTGTGAGGCTGTGCGCGTTTTGCCGGAGACCTTTATGCGTCAGGTAGAGGATGCTTGAAAGGACGGCGATGATGAAGAACAGGAAGGTGCCTGCGCCGGATCCGTCGCCGCCAAATACGCCCCATTCCCAAAAAAGGAAACCGATCACGAGCATAAAGGCGGCGAGGACGGCGTCGCTTTTCCCGTACGTAGGGCGTACCCTCAGCGGCATTGTTTGATCTGTCATGGGATCGCTCCTTTCACATGTATTATTCTTCCGAACCGGAATACTCTTCCGATCCGGGCGCTGCCGCTGCCGGATCGAATTCCATGATGTCGCCGGGCTGGCAGTCCAGTGCACGGCAGAGGGCTTCGAGTGTCGAAAACCGGATGGCCTTCGCCTTGTTGTTTTTCAGAATTGAAAGGTTTGCGGGCGTGATACCGATCCTCGCGGACAGCTCCCCCGCAGAAATCTTTCGTTTTGCCATGATGACGTCTAAGTTGATTGTGATGCCCATATTGCCCCCGTCAGATCGTGTAATCGTTTTCGGTCTTGATCTGAACCGCAGCGTCAAAGACGTTTTTGACAACACGCAAAACCAGACCGAAAAAACAGGCGGCGACGCCGAGGATGATGAATACGAAGCTCGCGAGTCCGCCGACGAACAGTAGGATTGCCGCAAAAATACATGCCCATGAAATGATGCGCAGTAGATTCACATTTTTTTGAATGAATACTTCTCCTTTACGAAGATTGGTCAAAAGCCGATCCAGCGAAAAGAGGGCCGATCCCGAAAGGATGCAGCATAAGACGGTTACAGCGATCATCAGCGGGATGTACTTTTCGTCGATGAGATCCCGCCCGCGAAAAAAGCCGTTCACAGTAAGAAACGGAAGCGAAATTACAAGGGCAAAGGTAAGTAAAATTGCAATCTTCGTACAGACGAGCGACAAGATGACAGATCGATGACTGGTCCACATATTGAAAGCCTCCTACGTGATACGTCGGTTCGGAAAAAGTCCCTAAGCCAACAAGCGGTTTCATTTGAGAAGAGATTAACACGCATATTATCGCTTGTCAATAATTATTTATCGATAAACGATAAATAATTCTCAAAGAATTAACGTTCTTTGACATAAAAACCGTGGTGCGGTAGAATAAACACATTAAGCATATACTTTTGATATGAATTATGAAAATGCGGTCGATTTCCGGGAGGCACTGCGATGAGTGAAAATAGTGAATCCAACATCCGAAATTTAGTCACGGCTATTGTAAAAAGCTATGATGAAGAGCCGGTCATCATCAAGATCGAAGCCCGAAACCAAATCGATACAGAGGTGATCTCCGAGATCATAAGCGACTTGCGTGAGGTGATCTTCGCCGGATTTTACAGCAAGAAAAAGATGCGCGCTGACTCCGTGGAGTACTTTATCGGAGAGCTGATTGAACGACTGACATACAATCTGGAAAAACAGATCCGGCGTGCGCTCCGAAATCAAACAGCCAGCGATCGGCGTGTTGCAAGCACCGTCGATATCGTTCGTCCCGAAACGTCCGGAGACGCGGAAGATTCGGAGGACATCGAGGATGACAATGCGAATACGGAAGCGGCCGCAAATTCGGACGTTGCGGTGAAAGCGGCAGAGATTACCTATGCGTTTTTGAGCCGCATCCCATACCTGCGAAGCGTGCTCGCTACCGATGTGGAGGCTACCTATGACGGCGATCCGGCTGCATTCAGCAAAGATGAAGTGATTTTGTCTTATCCCGGACTCTTTGCCATCACGGTGAGCCGTCTTGCACATGAGTTGCATTTGCTCGGTGTGCCGCTCATTCCGCGCATGATGACGGAATATGCACACGGGCTCACCGGCATCGATATCCATCCCGGCGCATCCATCGGGCATCATTTCTTCATCGATCACGGAACAGGCATCGTCATCGGAGAGACGACGACAATCGGCAATTACGTAAAAATCTATCAGGGTGTTACGCTCGGCGGTCTTTCCACAAGAGGGGGGCAAACCCTGAGCGGAACAAAACGTCATCCGACCATCGGAGATAACGTCACGATCTATTCGGGTGCATCAATCCTTGGCGGATCCACGATCATCGGGGAAGGTGTTGTCATCGGGTCAAATTCATTTATCACAAAGAGCGTAACCGAAGGGACAAAGGTAAGTATCAAGAGTCCCGAACTGCAGTACAAAGTGGATGAAAAGACGATGAATGCCGAGTTGGAAGAGGATGAGTTCTGGATTTATACGATCTGATCGGTAATGGCGTTTATTCCTGTTTTGCCATCGAACAGGTGATTTCGATATTGTTGTCATGCATGTATATGGCACCCCAATCATACATCGCATTAAGGATGGGCTTGAGGCTCAAACCAAACTCGGTCAGTGCGTATTCGACTTTCGGCGGTACAACGGGATAGACCTTGCGGGAAAGCAGGTTGTCGTTTTCAAGTTCCCGCAATTGTTGCGTAAGCATCTTCGGCGTCGCCTGCGGAATGAGACGCTGGATTTCGCCGTGGCGCAGCGTCCGGTCGACGAGGTGCCATAGAATCAGTCCTTTGTATTTTCCGCCGATCAGCTTGAGCGTTGCTTCAACAGGGCAGTTTAAATCTTTGCATTCACATGTTTGTATCATCATTATCCTCCAAGCCACACAGGCGAACCGTCCCATTTTGTCTCAAGCAGACAGATGAACCATCCCATTTTTATGCTCATTCAATCATACTATACTTTTTGATAGTATTGAACAAAATAGTGCATACTTGTCCTTACATACTATATGTTATATCATTTGTATAAAATGTCAACTGACATACGTTCGGCGGCTTTTGCAACCGAATCAGCAATACGGGTTGACAAAGAATTATCAATTAAAAATGCAATGTAGGATGGCGTATGACAACGGTAAACAGACAGATATACATCGGTGGCATGACCTGTATAAGCTGTCAGACGAGAATTGAAAAGAAACTAAAAAACACGGAGGGCATTGAAGATGCCGTCGTCAGTTATGCCGATGGGAATGCCGCTGTTTCCTATGACGATTCCAAGATCGGTCCGAAAAAAATTGCTGAAATCTTAAAGAAGCTCGGCTACAGCGTGCTTGACCGGCGGGAAAGCAGCATAGACAAGCGGCAGCTCCTTGGAATATTGATCATCGTGGTCGTCGTCTATGTCCTTGTGAATTCTATGGGGTTGAATACGGCGACGGGCGGATTTCCGTTGGCAAAAGAAGGCATGGGCTACGGCATGCTCTTTGTCATCGGTCTTTTGACCTCGGTGCACTGCATCGCCATGTGCGGCGGTATCAACATCTCACAGTGCATTCCTGCGATTTCGAAGGTTTCCGGGCGCGACGCGGAAAAGAAAAGCGTTGCGGTGCTTCCGGGAATTTTCTACAACGGCGGTCGGGTCATTTCCTATACAATCGTCGGCGCAATCGTCGGCGGACTGGGGTCGCTGATCTCGCTGGACGGAATGTTTAAAGGAATGATTCAACTGATCGCGGGCATCTTCATGCTGATTATGGGGCTCAATATGTTGGGTGTTTTCCTGGGGCTGCGCAGGCTTGTGCCGCACCTGCCGAAGGGCATAGCGAACAGGATCGAAAATGGGAAGAGCAAAAGCCGCAGTCCGTTCATCATCGGACTGCTCAATGGGCTCATGCCGTGCGGACCGCTGCAGGCAATGCAGCTTTATGCGCTGTCGACTGCAAGTCCCGGCAAGGGTGCGCTGTCGATGTTTCTTTTCGCGCTCGGTACCGTGCCGCTGATGTTCGGTCTGGGCGTGCTGTCAAGCCTCCTGACCAAAAAATTTACGAAGCGCATCATGACCATCGGCGCCGTCCTTGTGATGATCCTGGGTCTTTTCATGTTTTCAAACGGTTGGAATCTTTCGGGACTGCCGGACATTTCCGCACACTTCAGTGGCGTGTTCTCTTCCCAGAGCGGAGGTGCTGAAACGGAAAGTGTCGGTGTGATCGAAGGGGATCTTCAGACGATACACAGCACATTGACGTCCGGTACCTTCCCCGCGATCACGGTAACAGTGGGTGTGCCCGTGCGATGGGTGATCGATGCGCCCCCGGGGAGCGTTAACGGCTGTAATTACAGGATCCTCATTCCTGAATACGGGCTGGAACACGAATTTTCCGAGGGAGAAAATGTAATAGAATTTCTACCGGAGAAGACCGGTACATTTAAATATTCGTGTTGGATGGGGATGATCCGCAGCACGATTACCGTTGTTGCACAATAGGAAGAGGGAAAGATGAAACGGAATTTAACAGTATTTTGGGGAAAACGCTCGTCACTCATCGCGGTCTTGGTTCTGACAATTGTCCTGCTGCTTGCGGGCTGCGGCGGTTCCGGAGAGGGTGGTTCGGTTACGGCAGCGGCGACGCCTGCAGGACAGGATATTGTGATCAATGTGGGCGATATCACGGAAACCGCGCGGTTCTATCCCACCGAGGTGGATGGAACAGCTGTTGAAATCTTAGCCTTGCGCGCACCCGACGGCACGATTCGGACAGCTTTTAACACCTGTCAGGTTTGCTACGGATCCGGGAAAGGCTATTACGTCCAGGATGGAGACGTGCTCGTCTGCCAGAACTGCAAGAACCGGTTTAAGGCGAGTCAGGTCGAAGTGATTTCAGGCGGATGCAATCCGATCCCGATCATGCCCGAAAACAAGGTTGTTACGGAGGAGACCATCACGATTCCGGCGGGCTACATCAAGCTCGCGAAGGATGCATTTGCAAACTGGAAGCTTTAGTTAAGGGAGGCGGGTTCGAGCAATCCTCTCTACCTTAAGTATGGCAGTCCGATCGGAGCGTCCGCTACGCGACTTCGAAGCCGACTTCGTCGATTGCACCTTTGATCGCGTCGAGGGAAACCGCATCCGAATCATAGCTGAGCGATACGGTGCCGGCGGTCAGATCGACATTCACATCGGAGACGCTCGGAAGTGCAGTCGTTGCTTCCGTGACAGCATTGACGCAGTGCTGGCAGGACATGCCTACCACATTGATGACGGTATTGGTGACATTGGACATTTCGGTTCTTTCCTTCCCTTCTTACTATCCAAAGGGATAGTATAGCACAAAATGGTAAGTACTTGTTATTATAATAATAACTGCTACAATAATAGCAGAAGGACAAAAATGTGTCAAGGGGAGTGAGGTGATACACAAGTGGACAGTCAGGTATTGAGCATCAGAGGCATGACGTGTGCAGCCTGCTCCGGCAGAATCGAACGCGTGGTTCGGAAGCTGCCCGGCATCGAGCAGGCGTCGGTGAATCTGGCGAGTGAAAAGCTCTTTGTGGAATATGATGAAGGAAGTCTCGGGCTTGACGAGATCAAGAATGCCGTGACGAAGATCGGCTATGAAGTCGTTGAAAAGGTGGACTACAAAGCACTCAAGACGACGGAAGCCGCTGTAGCGGAAGAAGACAGGCAGCGCAAACAGAAGGAAATCCGCATCATGTGGACGAAGTTCATCGTCTCGGCGGTCTTCTCCCTGCCGCTGCTCTATATTGCGATGGCGCCGATGATCACCTGGGCCAGGTTGCCGTTTCCGAGTAGTTTGAATCCGATGAATTTCCCGCTGATCTACGCCCTGCTTGAGCTCCTGCTCGTGCTACCGGTCATCGGCGTAGGTTATCGGTTTTACACCGTTGGCTTCAAGGCGCTGATTCAGCGGAGCCCCAATATGGATTCGCTGATCGCCGTCGGAACGTCAGCCGCGTTCATTTTCAGTACATGGAATGTCGTGCAGATTGTGATCGGCAATTTCGGTGCGGTGAATTCCCTCTATTATGAAACGGCGGGCGTCATCATCACGCTGATTCTGCTCGGAAAGTCGCTCGAAGCGGTTTCCAAAGGGCGGACCGGCGAGGCGATCAAGAAACTGATGGGACTTGCGCCAAAGACCGCGATTGTAATCGGGACAGACGGCTTGGAAAAGGAGATTCCGATCGATGAGGTGGAACCCGGCGACATCGTCGCCGTAAAGCCGGGCGCGAAGATTCCGGTGGACGGAACGGTCACGGAAGGCGATACCGCCATCGATGAATCGATGCTGACCGGCGAAAGCATGCCGGTGGACAAGAAGGCGGGAGACGCCGTCTATGCTGCGACGATCAACACAAACGGAACGATAAGATTTCGCGCCGATAAGATCGGTTCAGACACGGCACTCGCGCGCATCATCAAACTCGTCGAGGACGCACAGGGTTCAAAGGCGCCGATCGCGCAGCTTGCCGACATCGTCTCGGGTTATTTCGTACCGATCGTCTGTGGGATTGCCCTGCTCGCCGGCATTGTCTGGTATATCGGAACGCAAGAATTTGAATTCGCGCTTCGGATCTTCATCTCGGTACTCGTGATCGCCTGTCCCTGTGCGCTTGGACTCGCAACGCCTACGGCCATCATGGTCGGAACCGGCAAAGGTGCGGAGAACGGCATTCTGATCAAGGGCGGCGAGGCACTCGAGACCGCGCATAAGATCAACACCATCGTATTTGATAAAACCGGCACGATCACCGAGGGTGCACCGAGCGTAACGGACGTGCTGATCACTGAGCGCTTTGGGGAGGCAGCCCAGGACGAGTTGCTGCGCATCACCGCGTCTGCGGAAATGCCTTCGGAGCACCCGCTCGGGCAGGCGATCGTAAAGACCGCACAGGAGAAGGGAATTGTCCTTGCACAGGCGGAAGGTTTTCAATCGATCACGGGGCGCGGCATCGAAGCGAAGATCGACGGTACGGCAGTGCTTGCGGGAAACCGCAAGTTGATGGACGAGCGCGGCATCTCTCTTTCAGCGCTCGAAACCGAATCAGACCGATTGGCTGAGGAAGGTAAGACGCCGATGTACGTCGCGCTTGACGGAATCCTCGCCGGGATCATCGCCGTTGCCGATGTGGTCAAACCATCGAGCAAAGCTGCAATCGAAAGTCTGCATCATTTGGGCATCGAGGTTGCAATGATCACCGGAGATAACAAGAAGACCGCCGATGCGATCGCGAAACAGGTCGGCATCGATGTTGTCCTTTCCGAGGTCCTACCGCAGGATAAGTCCGAAGAGGTCAAAAAACTACAGAGCGAGCATAAGATCGTGGCGATGGTCGGAGACGGCATCAACGACGCACCTGCACTTGTACAGGCGGATATCGGTATTGCCATCGGCTCCGGTACGGACGTGGCCATGGAATCGGCGGACATCGTGCTCATGCGCTCGGATCTGTGCGACGTACCGACAGCGATTGACCTGAGCAAACGGACGATCCGCAACATCAAACAAAATCTCTGCTGGGCCTTCGGCTACAATGTGATCGGCATTCCGATCGCGGCAGGCGTACTCTATCTGTTCGGAGGACCGCTCCTCAATCCGATCTTCGCGGCGGCGGCGATGAGTCTCAGCTCGGTGTCCGTGCTGACAAATGCACTGCGCCTGAAACGATTCAAACCGACACGTTGATGTGTCAATAACCGTTCCCGGGAGCCTTGTAGCCTACGGTAAAAATTCAGGTTTTAAATGGAAGGAATACAAATAAGATGAAGAACATGAAAAAGACATTTTCGATAACCATCACTTGCGCATTGTTGATGTTATCGCTGCTCGCTATGACCTCGTGTGCGTCGGCCGGCGGGTCGCTCGACGTGGTGGGCAAGGATTCCGTCCGCGCGTTCAATGAAATTTTAGAGATACGCCCTGCAGAAGCAG
>JAISKP010000003.1 GCA_031260885.1 Eubacteriales Family XIII. Incertae Sedis bacterium | reverse complement strand
GACACTCTTTCCCTACACGACGCTCTTCCGATCTTTGACGATTATATCCATGCGGCGGAACGGCGGGCGCTCTACGCTTCAGGCAGGACTGCGGTCTTCGGCGATGAGCTGATCGTGTTATCCACCTGCGAGTATACGTATGGAAACGGACGGCTCGTCATGGTCGCAAAACGCATTCCGAATGAAGCTGCGCCGGAATACCCGAAACCATAATCACTTTACGATGGCGAAGATTCCGACGCAGAAATTGTTCGGGAGATAGAAAGGGAAATCATAGCGGTCGGTTTTGATGATCCGTTCTTCGGTGCTGAGCATATGGTTCTCGGCATCAAACTCGGCAAACGGCATCTCGGATACGGGCGGTATTTTGAAAACCGCATCAGCGGAATGTCCCTGTGCCTTGTACCGTGCCAAAAAGTTGTGAATGTCCTCGATCGTTTTGAAAGGTTGTCCGAACTGAAGCTCGGCAACGGTCTTCTTGAATCGATAACCCTGCTGAACGAGATAGGGCTCGAGCTCCTCCGCGGTGATCTCCCCGGAGTCTCCGTCGTACGGATCGAAGCGTCCGTTCGGGCGCCTGCCGTGAAGAATGAAAATCGCACGATGCTTCGCATGTCCGATCAGTTCATCCAGCTCTGAAAGGGATTTTCCGTAAAAACTCGCGAGCACGATATCCCACGTTTGGTCGCCGAGATCTGTGGAATCCAAAAGCCGGGGATGGATCTTCTCAACGGCGTTGTGCCCCAGGATGGCTTCACAGTCGATATGAGAATCGATTTCCTTTACGATCGCCTCATCGATGTCGATCGCATCGATGGAACGGACCTTGTCCGCAATTTCGAAATCCAAAAGGGCAAGTCCGCAGCCGACGTCTGCCATCGTCCATTGCCGGTCTAAGTAGGGTTCGATGAGGACGGCGAGTTTGCGGTGAAACGAAGTGAACGCGCTCGCCTGGTTGAAATTCAGAAAACGATCACATGCCATCTTTGATTTTGAACCTGCCGATGACCTCTTTCAGGTATTCGGACTGCGCCGCCATCGTCTCTGCGGACGCCGAACTTTCCTCCGCCATGGCGGAATTTGCCTGAACCACCGTGTTGATCTGATTGATGCCGAAGGTGATCTCGGAGATGGAATGACTCTGCTGTGCGGAAGATTCGGAGAGCTTCGACATATTCTTCGCGCTCTTTACGGCGATCTGTCCCATCTCCTTGATATTCTGGTCTGAGAGCTTCACGATCTCATTGCCGGCAGTCACGTTTTGGATACTCGTTTGGATCAGTTCACTCGTCTCGCGCGCTGCGTCTGCGGATTTGGATGCAAGCTCGCGCACCTCATCGGCCACGACGGCAAAGCCTCTGCCGTGCTGTCCCGCTCTGGCGGCTTCGACCGCCGCATTGAGCGCGAGGATGTTCGTTTGGAACGCGATATCGTCGATGACCTTGATGACCTTTTCGATGCGCTGTGCGCTTTCCGTGATCGTCGTCATGGCCTCGTTCATGCGCTGCATATCCTTCATGTTCTGGCTCATGATCCGCGTGTTTTCGTGGACGTCCTCCAGCGTTTCCTGTGAGATCTCCGCGGTCTGTTCCGCCATCCCCTGGACCTCGCTGATCACCGCGCTGAATTGCTGTATGGTTGCCGCCTGTTCGTTCGAACCGAGCGCGAGACTCTGCGCGCCGCTTGCGATCTCATTTGCACAATCCGCAATCTGCGCAGAAGACTTTTTGATCTCCGAGAGGAGCATGCTGTTGTTCTTTAGGATGGAATGGATGTACTGGTACACGACGTCCTTTTCGCTGCGGGGTGTGATGTCCCCGGAATAATCGCCGCCGGCGATACGACTGAGGATGTTGGCTTCTTCCTTCGCCGCGTCGGCCATGGCGCGCATCGCATCCGCAAGATCGCCGATCTCATCTCTGGACTTGACGGTAATGTTCACATCGGGATCGCCCTCGGCAATTTGATGCGCTGCCTTTTGCAACGCAGCGACCGGGTAAGCGATCGTTTTTGCCAGCGTTCGCCCCAAAAAGACCGTCAGCGCGATATAGATGACGGCATAGATTGCTGCGAAAATGATAAAATAAGTGATGAGCTGTCCGTCGACAATGACCGTGCCGATGCTGATCATGTACAGGAGTGTGCCAAAGAGAATTAGAAGTGGTATGGTAAACGCGAGCATTTCAATATAGAAAACCGCCATTTTTACTCTGATCTTGGAATTCTTAATCATGTTGCCTCGATCCCCCCTGAAGCGGCGATGTACATAAGCGAATGCATATATATATCATCATAACATAACGGAGGTCTTTTGTGGTAACATTGTTCCATGACATTTTTCGACCTCGCAAGCATGTACGTCAGCCTGATGCCCGTTATTTTTATGGGCATCTTCAATATGATTTGGTGCAGGCTCCCCATCGGCAAGACGCTTGCCGTGCCGATCGACGGCGGGCGGAAACTGCGTGACGGCAGGGCGCTGCTGGGCGCGAACAAGACATGGAAAGGACTTGCCGGTTACATCGTCCTCGGACTGATCTTCACACCGATCTGGGGCGCTGTCTGCGGGCGCGGCGGCACGCTCTTTTCTCTGAATTTCCTATACGTATCCCATGCAAATACCTTCCTCTATAATCTGCTCATGGGACTGCTGCTTGGACTCGCCTATGCGCTGTTCGAACTTCCGAACAGTTTCATCAAAAGGCGGATCGGGATTGAGGAGGGCAAGACCATCACCGGATTCAAACGACCGGTTTTCGTCTTCTTCGATCAGGCGGATTCGATCATCGGCTGCGTCCTTGTGATTTGCTTTGTCCATCCGATGCATATATTATTCTTTTTATGTTATGTCCTCGTGGGCGCGGCGACGCATATCGCGATCAACATCCTGCTATATCTCGCACACCTGCGCAGGAACATGTTTTAGCCGAGGCGAGCTTTGTTTTGCCGAGGTGAGATTTGTAAGGGACACAGCCTCATTTGAAAATACAACCTTTTGGAAAGTACAGCGGTATATGATATACGACTTATCGGATTCACATATTCCCGAGGGAATCGGGAACAAAGCAACCTATTTGATGCGCCTGAAACAGGCGGGCTTCCGCGTACCGGACGGTTTTGTGCTCGGGACGGGCATCTTTGACGAAACCGTGGTGCGTGCCGGAGCGGAGACAGAGATTGCATCCATTTTGCGCAGTCTGACTCGAGAGAATATCACAGCATCAGGTGAATCACTTGACGGTATCACGAAAAAATTTTTACTTCCGGAGTCTGCCGTTGCAGAGATATCCTTGCGGATCAAACCGGATATGAAATACGCAGTGCGCAGCAGCGCGACTAAGGAGGATCTCGGCAGCCTTTCTTTTGCCGGACAGTATAAGACCTTTCTGAACATATCCGGGGTTGCCGCCGTTGCGGAAGCGGTAACGGAATGCTACCGGTCGCTTTACGCAGGGACTGT
>JAISKP010000218.1 GCA_031260885.1 Eubacteriales Family XIII. Incertae Sedis bacterium | reverse complement strand
TTAAAGGAGAATTCAAAATGGCAAATGCACTTGAAGTCTTACAAGGGCTTAGAAGTCTGAAATGCTATGATATTTCAACGCATTTCCAGACGAATATGCCACAATTCAGTGGAAACCCGCCGCTCTATATCGTTCCGGATGCAAGAACTTATGAAAAGCACAACTACTATTGTCAGGTGCTTATCATGGGCGAACATTCAGGACCGCATATCGACGCGCCGGCGCATATTATTCCCGGCGGAAAATACATCGATGAATATGCTGCGGATTATTTTATCGCGCCGTACAAAAAATATGCCTTCGATACCTTCGATCCGCGGGCCGGTGAGTACCTCGGTATGGATAAGATCAAGGAACTCGAGGAGAGAGACGGTTTTACACTCGAAGAAGGGGATATTGTCCTGCTGCAGTTTGGCTGGCACGTCTATGCGTTGCCGGACGAGAACGACGAGGCAAAGCGCGCGTATTACGACCAAAATTCGCCGGGGCTCACGGATGAGGTCATGCAGTATTTTGTCGATCGTAAAGTGAAAGCTGTCGGCGCAGACAACACCAATTGCGCCATACCGAAAAAGGACGGTAAATTCCTTCAAATGCCGCCGCCGGATCACGAAAAGTATTTTCTTCCGAATGGGATCCTCATTATGGAAAACTTCGGAAATATGACACCGGCTCCGGCAACAGGGATCTTCGTTGCGATTCCATTGCCGATCGACAAAGGCTCCGGCTGTCCCGTACGACCGTTGCTCTTTGCGTAAACAAAAGTTGTCCGTATTTTTTATTGAACCATCATTGTTGACAATAATAGTTCAATAGTAAACCATCATATTCTTTAAGGAGGCATAACATGAAACTCGAAGGAAAAGTAGCAATCATCACAGGCGCAGGTTCCGGCGTTGGTCACGCATCATCGCTTCTGTTCTCTCAGGAAGGCGCAAAGGTTGTCGCTGCGGATTTGAATGCGGAAACCGCACAGAAGACAGCAGCGGAAATCACTGCCGCAGGCGGCGAAGCGATCAGTGTTCAGGCTGATGTTTCCAGCGGTCCCGCCGTGAAAAATCTCGTTGATAAAGCAATCGAAAAATTCGGCAAAGTCGACATCATCTTCAACTGTGCCGGACTTCCGCAGAAACCATATCTGACTTGGGAACTCGAGGATGACGAGTTTGAAAAAGTTATGGCTGTCAACGTGAAGAGCAATTGGCTTCTGTTGAAATATGCAGGTCTCGAACTCAAGAAGAACCATGGCAACATCATTATGGTCGGCTCGACCGGCGCGATCAAACCCCGTGCGACGCAGGCGCTCTACGCGGCGGCAAAGGGTGCAATTTTCACGTTCGTAAAGGGTGCTGCAGCTGAACTCGCCCCCGAAGGACGCGCAAATGTCATTCATCCCGGACCGATCAGAACGCCGATGCTTCCGAAGTTCTCTCCGGATCAGCCGCAGACGGAAGAAGAAACCAATGCAGTCTTTGCACAGATCGCCGCCGGTACGATGCTCGGTGAGCTGATCGAACCGGAAGATATTGCAAAATCCGCAGTCTTCCTTGCTTCCGATGACGCTGCGAAGATTACCGGTTTCTCGCTGCTCGTCGATGCAGGTACGATCATCGCAAGACCGAGAAACTAAACAGAAAAGTTCACCAAGTAGATTTTAGGTAGACGAGTTCGAGCAACCCTCTCTACCTTAAACGTTACTGAAAGGCAAGGGCAGGAAAAACACGTGATGTTCTTTCCTGCTCTGCCTATAGTCGTTGCTACGCACCTATCTTTACCGCTGATCCCTGCGTAGGAACCCGTAATAAGGAAGAGGGCGACACCATGCAAACGATCGAATTGGCAAAAGCACTTCACGCATTGGACGTATACGACCTATCGCCGTTGTTTGAGACAAACATGCCCGGCTATATGCTGGATCCGATCTTCGGGGTCATTCAAAAGGCGAAGAATGTAGAACAACAGTATTACAATACACAGATCATCGTATTTGGCGAGCACAACGGCTCGCATGTCGATGCGCCTGTCTATAAACTCCCGGGAACAAAATCCATCGACAAGTATCCGGCGGCATATCTGATTGCACCGTACAAAAAATTGGATTTGCGCGCTTTTCATCCCGAGGCAGGCAAGAGTATTACCGCAGCCCAACTGGAAGAGACGCTTATTCGGGACAATCTCAAGATTGAAGAAGGAGATATCGTTCTGCTCGAATACGGTTGGGATCGTCATTATCTCCCTGATACGCAGGTACTCTTCCGGAAGGATTGGTGGGCGGCGAATGTCCCGGGTCTTTCGGAGGATGCGATGCGTTTTCTTGCAGAGAAGAAGATCAAGGCGGTCGGTTCGGATACGGTTACGCCGGACGCGGCCTATACAGACTCCGATTGGTCGTATCTGCCGGGTAGAGAGCAGTATTTCCTTCCAAATGATATCCTGATGATCGGTGGGCTTATCGGCATGGCAGAAGCGCCGAACCGAGGTCTTTTTATGACCGCACCACTGAAGATCAAAGACGGAAGTGGATCTCCGATCCGCCCCCTGCTGCTGGATGACAGAGGATCTCCCGAGCTGTATGACGCCTTGAAAGCGCTTACCGCTTATGATATTTCTCCGACCTTTGAAAATAATATGCCGGGATTCTTCAATCACCCGACGCTCGGCGTCGTCAGCGATGCCCGGGATTATGAGAAGTACGGATTCTACTCTCAGACGCTGATCATGTGTGAACACAACGGTTCGCATACGGATTCCTATTCCCATATTCACAATCATCTCGACAGTATGGAGAAGATCCCATCGAACCACTTCATCGGCCCGTATAAAAAATACGATTTGACTGCTTTCGATACGCCGGCCGGGCAGAATGCGACCCTTGCACAAATTCTTGAAGTTGAGCGCCGCGATGGCATTACTGCGGAGGAAGATGACATTGTCCTGCTGCAGTTTGGTTGGGATAAATGGTATGATCCGGAGAGCCGGGACATCGAAAAACTGAAAAAATACAGCTTCGGTCCCGGGATCGATGAAGATACGGTCAGGTATTTCTCGGAAAAGAAGATCCGATCGATCGGTGCGGATGTGGTCAGTGCCGATATGGCGTTCCCATTTATGCCCGGGCACCTCGAATACTTTTTGCCGAAGGGAATTCTCATTATGGAAAGCTTTGTCAATATGTCCGATGCTCCGGCGCAGGGCATTTTTGCGGCTTTTCCGTGGAAGATAAAGGATGGTTCGGGATGTCCGATGAGTCCGATTCTGTTCGGATAGGATTGCCATAGAGAAGTTATACGTGCGGACAATGGATGGCAACAGCGTACGCGTAAAAAAGTTTAGGAGGCAAAGGATGAAACTCTATGTGATGTATAACGGTCTCGCCGATGATTTTCCGCGTGAAGCGATGGCGTGCTCCGGTGCGCCGCTCGATCCGAAAGACTGCATTTCGATTCCTACCACAACGATCCTGATCGATCATCCTAAGGCCGGATATATTCTCTACGATACGGGCTGGACATCCAGAGAAAAGCTGACCTTTCCGACCTCGCCGGATGAGTACATCGTCAACACGCTGGATCGAATCGGTGTGAAACCGGAAGAAATAAAGTATTTGATCCTGTCACATTTGCATAAGGATCATGCGGGAAATCTGGAACCGTTTAAAAATGCCGAGTTCATCGTAAGCGAGCTTGAATTCCTGCAGGTCGCTTCACTTCTGCTTCAAAATAAGATCTCGGGAGCGTACGTCGCTGCGGATATTGAAGCTTGGACGAAGGCGAACTATAAGTGGCGGCTCATCAGAGAACAGTATGAGGTCGTGGACTTTGTGGATGGCGTGAAATTGATTTCGTTGGGATCCGGACATGCCTTCGGCATCCTTGCGCTTCTTGTGCAGTTGCCGAAGACCGGCAATATCATCATCGCTTCGGATGCCATTTACGGCAGCATCAACGTGGGTCCGCCGATATTGCCGCCGGGCGTGATCATGGATCCGCCCGGTTGGCATAAGTCGCTCGCCTATTTACAGGAAAAGGCGAAGGAATACGATGCGGCGATCTGGTACGGTCACGATCTCGCGCAATTTCAAACCTTAACCACAGCGGACGAAGGGTATTACGAATAGTTTTACATCATATTCGGCAGCAGCAGCGAGAGCTGCGGAACCGCAATCAGCAGGGTGATGTGGAGAACATCACTGACGATGAAAGGCGCAACCCCCTTGTAGATGTCTTCCAACGGATGATTGATCGCCTTCGAGAGGACGAACAGATTCAGACCGAAGGGAGGGGTGATCATGCTCGTTTCGAGCAGTCGCACCATGATGACGCCCCACCAGATCGGGTCGTAGCCGAGCGCCATGACGATCGGAAAGATGATCGGCAGCGTCAGCAGGATCACGGCCAACGCATCGAGGAAACATCCGGTGATCAGATAGAACAGCGCGATGATGATGACGATAACCACGGACGGGACATTATACGTCGCCTGAAATTCGATGATGATCTCACTGAGCTTCTGCGCAAGACCGGTTGCTGTGATAAAGCGCAGGAAGAAAAACGCGGAGATGATGATAAAGAACACCATGCCCGACGTCAAGAGACTTTCCTGCAGTGCGGAACCGCATTTCTTGATATCTAGCCTTCGCATGATAAATCCGACGACCAAAACAGCGACGGCACCCATTGCACCGGCTTCTGTCGCAGAGAAAAATCCGCCGTAAATTCCACCCATGATAAACAAGAAGATCACGATGACGGGTATGATGAGTCTGGTGGATTTCAGTTTCTCCTTGAACGGATAAGATTGCGTTGTCGGCGCATATTCCGGACGCATCCTGCATACGATATAGATCGTTACGGCATAAAAGAGTACCTGTGAAATGCCGGGGATGAAACCTGCCATGAACAGTTTCCCGATGGATTGTTCGGTGAGGATCCCGTAGATGATGAATCCGACGCTCGGCGGGATCATGATCCCGATTGTGCCGCCGGAAACGATGCTCGCGGCCGCAAATGAAGATTTGTAGCCGTGCCGCCTCATCTCTGGGAAGGAGACCTTTCCGAAGGTTACAGCGGTTGCGACGCTGTCTCCGCAGATCGCCGCAAAGAAACCGCAGGCGACGACCGTGGCGATTGCGAGACCACCGCGCACTCTACTCAGCCACTTGCTCGCAGCATCATAAAGATCCGCGCCGATGCCGGAGATTGAGATCATGCAGCCCATAAAGACAAATGTGGGAATGCAGGCCAGCGAAAAGTTTGCAGCCTGGCTGTACGGCAGCGTGCCGGCGATATTGAGTGCATTCGGGAAGCCGTTTACGATGCCGAGTCCGACAATGCCGATAAACAGCATGACGACAGAGACCCACTGCCTTAAGAACATGAGAATGATGAGAAGGACGATGCCGAGGATGCCGATTAAAAGATTCTGATCCATTACGCGCGCACCTCCTCTGCGATTTCCTGCTGTTCATGCTTCGTCAAGCGTGCTTCTTTGCGTGATACGATCATTCTATATTCAACGCTGAGAACAGCAAGTGCAAAGAGCAGAAAGCCTACGGCGGCAAAGAGCGTAAACGGCCAACGCGGGATATGGAGCAGGGTGGAACCGATGTTCATCTTCATGAGCGAACCGACCTGTTTAAAGGTCTCAAAGGAAATCAACAGAGAAATCCCAAATGCAACCAGATTGTTGATGTGATCAAACCAGGGTAATTTTTTAAAGAGTTCAATTTTGATGTGTGCGTCATTTATGAGGCAAGAAGCGATTGTCATGTAAACGACCACAACGAGCGCCGATACTGTGATTTCCATATCCCCGTTCAGCGGATGACCGACCGCACGCAGGATCGTGTTTATCGTCGTGTAGATCATGATGAAGACAACAGCAGCGCCTCCGATATAAGTGAACTTGTTTATGATCCAGTCAAGGATATCAAAGACTTTTTTCATGTCACACCTTTGCGCTTTTTTGTGCATTGAAACGCGCAGACACGCTGTCTGCGCGTTTCGGTTTCTAAGCTGTTATATTATTTTTTTCCAAGTTCGGCAATGATCGCATTGTATGCCGCCTCGCCGTCATACCCGGCAGCCGCACAGGCGTCAAACCATTCCTGATTGGTCTTATCCGCCCAGTCATACCAAGGTTTGAGTGCGTCGCCCGTCAGAAATACGAATTCATCGCCGCGGTCTACCGCAACTTTTTTCCCGGCTGCGATGGATTCTTCATCCATGCGCGCCATTTCGTCTCCGGCGTAGTCAAAGGCTTCGACGAGAATATCCTGCAGATCCGCGGGAAGTGAATTCCAGACGCTTTCATTGATTGCATAGCCGATCAGCGGGGCATAGAGTCCGCCGTCCGATTCGCTTGCGATGTTGTCAACGCCGAAGATCGTATGCGTGTTCAGGAGGGAGAGCGTGTCGAAGTTGTACAGAAGCGCCCAGTGTGAAACCTGACCGTCCACGAGATTCTTTTCAATATATTGATAGCTGTCACCGGGATCCAGTGCCGTGGCAGGTGCGCCGATTGCTGTAAAGTAACCAACCGCGTCGCCGAGAGAATCGAGCTTCTGACCTTTGAGATCGTCAGGCGTTGTGATGACTTTGCTCTTCATGTGAATGTTGTAACCGGCAAGTGCGCCGACGCTGACCCAACGAACACCAACCTTGCTGAGTTCTTCATTGAACTGTGGATTTGCCGCAAGTGCCGTGCGATAAGCTTCCGAAGTGGTAATTCTGGGCGGGATACCGGTCTTGATCGGCTTTGAGAAAGCCTGATTCAACGTGAAGCTGCCGGCGATCATCGTCGCATCGATCATGGCCATATCGATGGTGTCGTCAGAAAGTCCTACAAAAGTATCGAGGTAGGGTACATAGTTTCCGCTGTAATAGATATCAAACTGCAGTCTGCCGTCCGAAAGCTCAGTTGCTTTATCGCAGCCGATTTTTGTCGCGATACTCGGTGGAACCATGTCCGCAGTGTGGACATTCATCTTCAGGGTATAGACGGTATCGTCACCGCCGCTTGCGGCGCCGGCGTTGCTTGTGTTTCCGCCTGTACTGCCTGTGCTGCTACTGCCGCAACCGGACAGGACGAGCGACATGGACAGGAGCAGAACGAGAGACAGAAATATCGTTCTCTTCAGCATACTTCTCTTCTTCATAGTTTTTCCTCTTTCTTTTTCAGCATAAAATAACAACTATAACGAGTACATCATAAATAAACCGGTTTCCGATTCTTCCCACAACGATAACATATGTTATACAGAATCAGCCGAACGCACTGCGTCCGCCGTCAGCCGAGATGATGGATCCGTTGATCCACGCCGCCTTGTCGCTTGCGAGATAAACGGTAAGATGTCCGATATCCTCAGGCTTCCCGATGCGTTTTGCCGGGATCGCTTCGAGGACAATCTCGCGCTCCTCCGGGAATTCTGTAAAGATCCCTTCAAGGATCGAAGACAACACCGAACCGGCGCAAATCGCATTTGCCCGGATGCCCTTTGCAGCGTAATCAATACAGAGCTGTCTTGTATAACCCACAACAGCGTGTTTCGTCGTCGTATAGGCTGCGCCGCCCGAATTACCGGTGAGTCCTGCGATGGATGACATGATGATGATAGAACCATTTTCATGCTTTACCATGTCGGCAAGGACGGCATTCGAAAGGAGAAATACGCCTTTCACGTTGGTATTCATGTAGAAGTCCCACTTCTCTTCGGTCTGTTCGAGCGAGGGGACAAAGCTGTCAAAGACGCCCGCCGTAGCGCAACAAATGTCGATTTTCCCGAAATGTTCTACTGCGAGCGCGGCGGCCTTCCTGCATGTTTCAGCCTGTGATATGTCACCCACGCACGGGATGGCTGTGCCGCCGGCATTTTTGATCGTACCGATGACTTCATCCATTCTATCCGGGTTCCGTCCGATGCAGACAACGTCTGCACCTTCCGCGGCAAGCATGATCGCCTGCGTGCGACCGATTCCGGATGTGGCGCCGCTTACAACGGCAGATTTTCCACTCAGTTCGCCCATTTTCCCTCCTCTATGTCACTTCAACAATCAGTTCCTGCTGTCATAGGCACGCAGGACAAATGCCTTTGCCGCTTCCCGATCCACCGGTCTCGGGGAATAGCCCAGAAGCTCTCCGTCTCCGATGATTGCATCAAGATGCTTTACCATATCATTTTTATCGTTAATGTAATTACTGAACGGCGGTATATCGATCTCATCGATCAGTTCGATCAGCTTTCCGGCACAGATATCACCGATCTCCTCCGGTGTCGCATCTTCCGGAATATTTCCGCCAAGACTCTTTGCGACGATGCCCACACGATCCGGGATGACCGGCGCCAGAAAACGCATTGTCTCGGGTAGATAGTTTGCGACGGTGATGCCATGCGGAATGTCCCATACGGAGACCATGTTTTCACCGAAGCCGTGCGGAATATGGATGAAACCGCCGCGCACACAGATCGTCGCGATCGTTGCTGCCAGTGAAAGGGCTTCCCTTGCCTGCAGATTTGAGCCGTCCCTGCAGGCGACCGGAAGATTTTTTGCGATCAGAGAGATGGCGTCTTTGCCGAGAATTTCACAGAACGGATTCGGCAGATTTGAAGTGAGCGACTCAATCAGATGCGCCAAGGCATCCATGCCCGTATTTGCCGTGATTTCCGGTCCGAGACCGAGTGTCAGGGCAGGATCGACGATGCCGAGGCTGACAGAGACATTGACGATGTTTTTCACATTTGTGTTTGAGTCCGTGATCACGGCACCGGGAGATGTCTCGCTGCCGGTACCGGCTGTGGTCGGAAGCAGGACAAGCGGTTTCATCTGAGATTCATCGAGCGGAGGCGTGTCATAATTGCAGTAATATTGTCCGATCGGACCGGGGAAAGTGAGCAGGATACGGA
>JAISKP010000161.1 GCA_031260885.1 Eubacteriales Family XIII. Incertae Sedis bacterium | reverse complement strand
GAAAGACCGCAGCGGCTGACGCTCCTTTTCAGCGCGGACGACTGCGCGGAAATGCTCTTTCGGACGGAATTTGATGAACTCGCGTCGCAAAGCGGCGGGCGTGTGAAGATCGTGTGCGGATCGGATGGATTTCTGACGGCGGATAATATTCGGATGTGGGTGCCCGATTTTGCGGAGGCGAGTTTTTATGTATGCGGGCAACCTTCATTCTCTGAACCGATCAGCAAGGTGTTGGACGACCTTTTGATCCGGAAGACGCGGCGGCGCATAACATTGTGCGGACAACCCGGAGACATCGAGCGCCACAAGCAGTTTCCGGAAGGACATGACGGAAAGACCTATACGATTACGGTGCTGTTCGGTATAAACCGCAGAGAAATTCCTGCGAGAAGTCTGGAAACGGTGGCGGTAGCGCTCGAGCGTGCGGGTCTGGCCATCGACACACGCTGCCGCAGCGGTACATGCGGTTGGTGCCGGAGTAAGCTTGAAAGCGGCATGATCTGGCAGCGACCTGAAGGGGACGGCGTTCGGGCGAAGGATCGGGATGCCGGATATTTCCACCCCTGTTCGGCGTATCCGATCAGTGATCTGACCGTTCGTGTTTTTACGCGATTATAGAATATGATATAATGTCCATACGATGAGAAATGAGAAAATTGACAGGATCAAAATAATCGCATGAGAAAGATTACATACGCATTGCAGCGCTTTTGGAAAAACAGGATTCCAAAGGGAAAAGTCTGGTTTTTTGCGTCCGCACTTTTCCTTCTGATCGCTGCGCCTGCGCTCAACTGGTACATTCAGTATTCCACTGCAACCGCAAGCGCACCGCATGCGATTGAATTCATCAGCGAGCATCCGGTCTTGTTTGCGTTCGGTTCCCTTATCTTATTCCTGATTTTCGTTCTGATCTGGGCGGTGTGCGGAAATGCGTTTCTGAGCGCCGGCATCACTGCGTCGCTGATTACGGTTCTGATGTTCGCGGATCGGGCGAAGTTCGAGATCCGTCTGGAACATGTGATTCCGGATGATCTCGCCAATATTTTCAATGCGGGCGATATTTTGACGATGTACGACAAATGGGCGATGATACGGGACGGACGGATCATCTTGGTCTTTCTCGGCGTCGGAATCCTGGCGGTGGTTCTGCGAAGATTGTATAATAAGAAAAAGTACCCGCCCATATCCGGAAAACTGCGTGGTCATGCGCTTCTGGATGTCGGAAAAGCTGCTTACGGAAGGCTTGAACAGAAGCTGAAAGAGCCGGATTCCAAGCGGGTTATAAACGATGCGCTGTCCTATGAAAAGCCGCACAAGATCGGCTTCCTGCCGCGTGTCTGCGTAATTTTTGTCGTCCTCGCGCTGCTGTTTTGCCTCACCATTCCGATGCGCAACAGCATGCCGCAGATCGTCTATGCGATCGACTATGAAGAGATCGCCTGGAATCAGATTCAGAACTTTGACCGAAACGGATTTGTCATGGGCTTTATCAACAATATCAAACATTACGTGATGGAGGAACCGGAGCAGTATTCCGAAGAGTCGATCGCACAGATTGTGAAACAATACACAAAGGTCGCGGAAGCGAAAAACAGCGGGCGGGTGAACCTTGCGGACGCCGGGATCGATGTTCTGTTTGTGATGAATGAATCATTCTGTGATCCGGATCTGTTTACGGAACAATATCCATATACGGGCGATGACGTCGTGCCGAATCTGCACAGGATTGAGCAGGAAGCGGCATCCGGAAAAATTCTTTCGCCCCGCTACGGCGGCGGAACGTCGCATGTGGAATTTGAAGCACTGACAGGGCTCTCGCTCTTCTTTCTGGGCAGCTGCGTCCCATTTCAGAGTATCGTGGCACCACAGGACGATTTTCCGTCTGTAGCGCGTTTTCTGAAAAACAATGCGGGTTATGAGACGCTCGGACTGCACTCCTATGGGCCGACCATGTATCGCAGACACGCCGCCTATCCCAGCATGGGATTCGATGCTTTTTATGGAAATGTGGCTTACACCCACAATGCACACGATATGCATACTTGGTATATATCGGATGCTTCGTCTTATGCGGAACTGTTCGATCGGCTTACAGACGATCCGGACAGCGGTTCGGATGACCGAAACAAATTCATCACGTTGGTCACGATGCAAAACCATGCGCAGTACGGGCATCAGTATTCTTTCCACAACTTTCATTCGGAAGCGCCTATTCTTGACAGCGAGAACCTAAAGATCGACGACTATCTGGAACTGCTGCACAGTTCGGATGAAGCGCTCGGTGCATTGATTGAAGAGATCGATGCGCGTGACGAGAAGACGGTGCTCGTGTTCTGGGGGGATCACCTGCCGGGTCTGTACAACAATCTGCTTAAGTCGGGACGTCCGGCAACCGCCTACGAAACACCGTTTTTCATCTATGCCAATTTTGAAACGGCGCTGGACGCGCAGCCGCTTGGCGTGCTGTCCCCGAACTATATCAGAACCGTCACGATGGATCGGATCGGTGCGGAGAAGTCACCGTTTGATTATCTGCTGGATGACGTCATGACGGATGCGCCGAATCTGACGCTCGAATTCTATGAAGGGGAAGAAACCGAAGCGATCAGCGATTACCGGTTGATTGAATACGACGTCGTGAGCGGCGAAGGTTACGCCGCCGATCTGGGTTTTTTCGATCTGCCATAAGGTAGGTGGGTTCGAGCGATCCTCTCTACCTTAAACCTTTCACAATCGCACGGAATGGTGTATTATAAAGAAATCGCAGCGGGTTTGGAGGAAGATGCGGATGGCAACAGAAAATACAGGATACGATACTTATGAAAATCCGCTGACCACGCGGTATGCGAGTCGTGCGATGTCTCATATTTTTTCGCCGGATATGAAGTTTTCCACCTGGCGGAAACTCTGGATCGCGCTCGCAGAAGCCGAGAAAGAGCTCGGTCTCGGGATTACGGACGAACAGATCGCGGATCTGAAGAAATACGAACACGACATCAATTACAAAGAAGCGGAAGCCCGCGAAAAGGAAGTGCGCCATGATGTGATGGCGCATGTCTATGCGTACGGACTTCAGGCGAAGCAGGCCGCCGGAATCATCCATCTCGGTGCGACGAGCGCATATGTCGGGGACAACACAGACATCATTCAGATCCGGGAAGCCCTCCTGCTTTTGAAACAAAAACTTGCGCTGCTGATCGGTGATCTTTCGGAATTCGCACTTCGGTACAAGGATCTTCCGACGCTGGGGTTCACGCATTTTCAGCCCGCACAGCTTACGACCGTCGGCAAACGTGCATCGCTCTGGCTTCAGGATCTGTGGCTGGACTATCTGGACGTCGCTTCCCTTGCGGACAGCATTCCGCTGCTCGGCGTGAAGGGTACAACAGGAACCCAGGCAAGTTTCCTCGAACTGTTCGATGGATGCGCGGAGAAGGTTCAGGAACTGGAGCGCCGCGTCGCGGAAAAGGTCGGGTTCACGACTGTGATCCCGCTGTCGGGTCAGACCTATACGAGAAAGATCGACAGCAAGGCGTTGTCCGTGTTGTCCGGAATCGCACAGTCGGCGTCCAAAATGACAAACGATGTGAGACTGCTTCAACACCTCAAGGAGATAGAAGAGCCGTTTGAGGAAAAACAGATTGGTTCCTCGGCAATGGCCTATAAACGAAATCCGATGCGCAGCGAGCGCGTCAGTTCCCTTTCAAAGTACATTATGGGCGTCGCCGGCGTACCGGCATCGACCGAATCTACGCAGTGGTTTGAACGAACGCTCGACGATAGCGCAAACAGGCGCATTGTGATCCCCGAAGCATTTATGGCGGCAGATGCGGTCGTCGACATTCTGCGCAATGTGACGCAGGGTTTCGTCGTACACGAAAAAGTCATCCGCACCCGCGTTATGGAATATCTGCCTTATATGGCAACCGAGAATATCCTCATGGGCGCCGTGAAAAAGGGCGGCGACCGACAGGAGCTTCACGAACGCATCCGGATCTATTCCATGGAAGCGCAGAAACAGGTTACCGACGAGGGGCTGCCGAACAATCTCTTGAAACGCATCGCTTCCGATCCCGCATTCCACCTCACGGAATCGGAGATCGAAGGTCTGCTCGATCCGTCGCTGTACACGGGGCGGAGCGCAAGTCAGGTCACGGAATTCATCACTGAATACATCCGACCGATCACGAAAGATTTTGACCTGCAGGGTGCGGATAAAGTGGAATTGAAGATTTAGCAACAGAACACAGCCATAAAAGATCGTTCGTGGAGTGAGACAATGAGCAAAGCGGGAGAAATACTAAACAACAGCAGAAAAATCGTCCTGAAGATCGGTAGCAATGTGCTGTCCGCCGCCGAGGGCGGCATCGATCTGCGCGTCGTCGCGGACATCGTAGGACAGGTGGATGCGCTCAGGAAGCGGGGAAAACAGGTCATCATTGTCTCGTCCGGTGCGGAAATCAGCGGCGTCAGTGCGATCAACCTGAGAAGCCGTCACGGCGATATCAACTACAAGCAGGCCATGTGTGCAATCGGTCAGGTCGAATTGATGATGGCCTATAAAAAATATTTCACCGAGCATGATACGGTGGTCGGACAGCTGCTGTTGACACAGGACAATTTCAGCGACAGCAACAGCAGGCTTCATATTCGCAACACGCTGTTTACGCTCATCGACGAAGGCGTCGTGCCGATCATCAATGAAAATGACAGCGTGAGCATCGAGGAGATGACCTTTGGCGACAACGATGCACTCGCTGCGCTGACCGCGAATCTCTGGAATGCAAATCTGCTCATTCTCCTGAGCGACATCGACGGTCTCTATGACAAGCCCCCAAAGGATTACGAAAACGCAGTGTTGATCCGCGAGGTCGGCGATATAGAGGAGTTGATGGGACGTGTGGACGTGAGCGGCAAGAGCAGTTTCGGCACCGGCGGTATGGTGTCGAAGATCAATGCCGCAAAGACCGTGCGGGAATTCGGTACAGCGCTTTTGCTCGCAAACGGTAAGCAGCAAAATGTGCTTACGGACATCGCGGACGGTAAGGAATACGGAACGATTTTTCCGGGTTAAGGAGACGAGTGTGAAAGAATTGAAACTTGGTATACTGGGCGCCGGCAATATGGGCGGCGCGATCGCAAGAGGATATGCACAGGCGTCGGGAGGCTCGGAAGAACTCTATCTCTTTGATCAGGATGATTTAAAAGTACAGCAGATTGCGGTATTGCCGGGTGTGACGGCTGTCTCCGGCATCGAAGAACTCGTTCTCAAATCGAAAGTGCTTTTGTTCGCGGTTAAGCCGAACGCCTTTGATGAAGTGCTCCCGCAGATTGCCGCGTACGCTGAGAAGGCAGAAGGCAGCAGTCGCATCTACGTTTCGATTGCGGCGGGCATCAGCATCGCCTACCTCGAAAGCAAACTCGGCGCGGCAAGCAGGATCGTCCGCGTTATGCCCAATACGCCTGCGATGGTCGGTGCCGGCATGTCGGCATTGGCACGAAACGCCAATGTGACGGACAGCGACTTTCAGAACGTCTTTCGCATATTCGAGTCGATCGGACGTGCGGTAGAAGTAACGGAAGAACAGATTCACGCGGTGATCGGGCTCAGCGGAAGCAGCCCCGCATATGCCTATATGTATATCCGGGCGCTGATCGAAGACGGCATACGGCAAGGTCTTTCGCCCGAAACGGCAAGACTGCTTGCGGCACAATCGACGCTGGGTGCGGCGAAGATGGTACTCGATACGGACATCAGTGCGGCGCAATTGTGTATCAACGTATGCAGCCCGGGCGGCACAACAATTGAGGCGGTACACGTTTTAGAGGAAAAAAACTTTATCGAAACGGTCGGTGCTGCGTCGGATGCGGCAATCGCCAAATCGAAGCTGATGACAAAGTAGGGT
>JAISKP010000154.1 GCA_031260885.1 Eubacteriales Family XIII. Incertae Sedis bacterium | reverse complement strand
AAGGGGGGATGCCTTTCGTTTCGGACGTGAATGTACGGAGGTGATACTGTGTATCAAACAGGAGATTTGATCGTCTACGGGAGCGTTGGCGTTTGCAGAGTGGAAGAACTGAAAAAACTCGATTCAGAATACGCCGACAATCAAAAAAACTACTATGTACTGAAACCCCTTTACGGAAACTGCATGGTCTATTCTCCGGAGGACAACACCAGAATCTACATTCGCCCGGTGATCACAAGGGAAAATGCCGAACAACTCATTGATATGATTCCGATGATCCAGACGGATGTTTACCATAGCCGCGTTTTGCGGGAACTCACCGAACACTATGAAGCCATTATTGACAAGTATAGCTGCGGTGAACTGATCGAACTTACGATGTCGATTTATGCAAAAAAGAAACTTGCCGAAGATCGAGGCAACAAACTCGGGGCAATTGATTCTAAGTTTATGAAACAGGCCGAAGCCTTGCTCTTTGGGGAACTCGCTGTGGCACTCGATATGCCCAAGGCGGAAGTCCCCGTCTATATTGAGGAGCGTGTAAGCGGTCGGCGGTTAAGAAAAGCCATTTAAAAGCCGCAACTGTGATTACAGCAACGAAAACTCACGATACAATCCATTGATATCCGCTTCCGATTCGAGATAGATGTAATCATGCGGCTTGCCTTCATAGAGCAGTTTACCGTCTTTATAGGCGAGCACCGTATTGAGCGGAATCGGCGTCCAACTGCGGTCATCGAGCGGAACCGTGCAGAACAGCAACGCACTGCCGAGATCAAGCAGATATAAATAATCATTCCAAGCTTCTTCCCCTAAAAGCCTGCTGCCGTGCAGCGAATTGGCGTGCACGTAGAGCACTTCTGAGTCGCTGAGGATCACATTCAGTTTGTTGCCCGGTGCGATTTCTGTCAGCGCCTTGTTCAGGATTTTGAATCGGCGCATTTCGTTGAGCGGTTCCCGGTCGTTTTTGATGCCGGAATTCATCCGTTCGATGATGTAGAGCAGCAACCGCTCGGTATCCGTGTCGCCCGTCTGAACGTTAAAAAATCGATCGAGGTTGTCTCCATTGAAGATCGTGCCGTTGTGAATGATCGACCATTGGCGACCCTCCAGATCAAGCGCGGTAAGCGGATGCGTATTGCCGATGTCGACCGCTCCGATCGTCGCGTAGCGGAGGTGGAAGAGACCGTTTTTTACATCAAAAGGTTTGGAGAGCTTTTCTTTCAAATATGTACTCGAAAAGGCAGGGTTCGTCTCGCGCATCATATGAACGCGGTGTTCGCTGAAATCCGCATATCCCCAACCGTGTTTGTGCAACACACTGTGTGAGACAAACGTACTCAATTCTTCGTTTATGTTGATCTTTCTGTCGGCGTTTACCGCAAACAACTGGCACATAGAACAGACTTCCTTCTCAGGCATCAGTTGGCATCAATTTATGTTAGACATCCCGTTGATCAGCTGCGCACTCAAATCGGAGCTTCAAGTAATCATAGTATACATATATGTTAACAATAATATCTGCTCCTGTCAAGAGCAGTATTCAGATCGTTTTTATCGTCCTCTACATCCTATTCTTGAACAAGAATGGGCTCTTCTGTGGAAATGCCGTCGGTAATCCGAAAGGATTTGATCACGGGAGCATCTCTGTCAATGAACGATATTATGACATAGCTCTGCGTCTGGTCAAATGCGAGCCGCTTATCCTCTTCCGATGCCCGGGACGGCGTATCCGGATGGGAGTGGAAATTCCCGATCAGATCGATTCCTGCCTTTTGCATATCCTTTAGCGCGGCGAATTGTTCGGAGGGATCCATCGTGAAATGTTCGGGACTTGCGTCCATATTTGTCAGCAGATAGACATTTCTGACGTGTTTGCCGGCTTCATCGCAGATGCCTCCGAGCAGCCCGCAGGCTTCGTTTGGGAGACCGGAGGCGCAGTGCTCGGTCATTTTCTCGTAATTACTTTGGGTAAATATTATGCTCATATCATCCTCGCGATCATTTCCGGTGTTTCATATCTTTATTATTGATGATCTTGTGGAAATGTACAAGACGCTGAAACAGTAATTTAATACGAATGGACGTTCTATTGTGATATGATTTCAGTATGTGTAATCATGATTGAATGAAAAAGGAGCAGGGCATGGCGGCAGCGCAGAAAAAAACCGGCGGAAAGGGCACCCGCAGCAAGAGTAGCGCAAGCGGTACGCGCGGTACACGCAGCAGTGCAAAAGCCGACGAAACAGCAAAAAAAATGCGGCTTCGCGAGGAGATTCTTGCGATCATCTGCGTGGCCGTGGCACTGTTTCTGTTCTTTGCACTTTTTATATCCGCTGCCGGAAAACTCGGCGTTTTTTTCTCCCTCGTTTTCAAGGGACTTTTCGGGAACATCGCTTATGTGATTCCGTTTGTGCTCATCCTTTACGGCATTCTGCTGTTTGCGCGGAGAACGATGTTTCGCGGACTTCGTTCGGGCATCTTGGTTATCGCCGTTTTTCTCATGCTGACGATCATCTGTAGCGGATTTTATCTCGAATCCGGCAGTGAGCCGCTCGCGGGCGCAAGTTTCGGCGACGTATTCAATCAGAGCGCGGATGGGGACAGTGGCGGGATCTTTGGAATGTATATCGGATGGGTGCTCGTAACATTGATCGGCAAGCCCGGTCTTTTCATCTTCAGCTTTGTTGTCCTCATCATTTCCCTCCTGCTGTTGATCAACACGCCGCTCTCACC
>JAISKP010000150.1 GCA_031260885.1 Eubacteriales Family XIII. Incertae Sedis bacterium | reverse complement strand
TACACTATGAAGTTTTCAAGGTACGCGGTCTGTGCCGCAAAGCCGCACGAGACCTGTCCGCCTGAGAGGCGGAACGTTCTTTATTATAGCCGCCATCCCTTCCCCTGTCAATCACTTGTTTTCGAAAAATTTCTGAAAAGTTCCTACTTTTCAAGCTTTTTAATCGATCTGTTACGACGCGGCGATCTTCGTTTTGACCTTTCGGAATTGTTTCTCGGAGATGAAATGATCCGTATTTACTTTGCCCGCAAATATGATAGTATATATATGACAATATGTTCGCCTTTTCTTGCAGAAGCGCGAAACAATATGCGTATGTAGAGTAAATATTACGCGTTGACCGATGGGTACGCCCGGTAGGTCGCAGTGTCCTGAGATGGGATGTAGCTCGGGAACGAATGGCAGACAGCCTGCGATGTAATATTGCGTCCGCTACTACACTGTGAACTTCCTTTCAGTGTGGTTGTAAAGACACTCTGAGAAGGAGGTTTTTATGTTATATTCACCGCGTATCACGCCACGGGAACTGTTTTCGACAAAAAACGTGTTCACGACGAAGCACCTCGTCGTGATGGCCATTTTGTTGGCCGCGCGCACAATTCTCAATCTCCCGTTTCTGACAATTTACGTCTCGGGCATCAAGCTGATCACCTTCGCCTATTTGACCGATGTAGCCGCAGCCGTGTTGTACGGACCGTGGGCGGGTCTTGCCTTCGGCTTCGCCGGAGATACGCTGGGTTTTTTTGCGAGTCTGTCCACCGGCGGTGCATACTTCCCGGGCTACGCAATCAGCGAAATGATCACCTGCTTCGTCTTCGCCGTGCTCCTCTATAAAAGAAATATCACATGGCAACGCGTCGCAATCGCATGGGCAATCAATTTAATCGTGGTCATCCTCGGATTAAACTCCGTCTGGTTAATCCTGATGATGGGCAAATCCGCAGGAGAAGTTCTTACACTCATGCGCGTGGGAATCAACCTAATCCAGTTTCCGATTCACATAATCCTGACCACCCTAATTCTGAAATATTTAGGGAAGGTTAAGCACTTAGCAGACTAAATGACAACCGTGCTATACAATCGTCTCGTACATATTTTCCGCATCCTCTTTCCGGGTGCTCTCCTTCAAATCCAACACGCGCACGGAAAGATCCGAATTTCCGAAATGTACCGTGACGATATCACCGACGGAAACCTCGCTGCCTGCCTTCGCAACGCGCCCGCTGATGTCAACGCGTCCGCCGTCGCAGGCTTCTTTTGCGATTGTTCTGCGCTTAATGATGCGCGAAACCTTTAAAAATTTATCTACTCTCATCTTTACAACCTTCATACCGAACGGATATTATGGTCTTTTTGCAACTGCCCATTGGAGAATTGGAGATTTGAGATAACAAACGGGGCGGCAAAAGCCGCCCCGGAAACTCTCTTACTAAAATGCAAACTGTTATTATTTATTGACTGCATCCTTCAGAGCCTTACCTGCTTTGAAAACAGGCGCGGTGGAAGCTTTGATATCCATCACTTCTTCCGGCTTTCTCGGATTTCTTCCCTTGCGGGCTTTTCTCTGACGTGTTTCGAATGTGCCGAAGCCAATCAACTGAACCTTTTCACCCTTGATGAGTGCGGATTCGATCGTAGAAAGAAGTGCGTTTACAGATGCCTCTGCATCCTTTTTTGTGAAGCCTGCCTTATCGGCTACTGCGGCTATCAATTCTGCTTTATTCACGGAAAACCCTCCTTTTTAAAATGGAAAAACATATTGATTTCATGAATCAATTTCGATTTACATTTTCCCCTGTTTCGACGTTCGTGTCAAGACTTTTCTGTATATCTTCACAAGAAATTCGCCTTTGGGGAAAAGTGCCAACTCTTCTGCGGTGATCGCCCGAAAAACAAAGATGAAAATAACATAAGAAACCGCACCCAATATAATCGCCGCAATTGCGGCGATTGCGTTGCCGAAAGCCAGACTTAGAAGGTGATACGCTGAGAACACCACAGCGCTCATGACGAGTACCGCGAGCAGCGGACGTAGAAGCGTTCTGCTCCAATCGACGATCGTCCCGGTATACTTCTGCGCCGCGTGCACATTCAATACACCCGCCACGAAATATGCGGCGACCGTTCCAAAAGCGGCACCCATGATGTTGATTGATGGGATCCCCGTCAGAACAAACGTCAGAACCACCTTGCAGGCGGCACCGATTGCGATATTGCGAACAGGGATCATCTGGCGACCGATGCCCTGCAGAACGCCTGTGAGCGTCTGTATCAGCGACAGGAAGATGATTCCGACAGCCAAAATGAATAGCGCCGGCGCGGCACCGATTGCATCGCTGCGCTGCAGTGGATAAAGGAGCAGCATAATCGGCTTTGCAAGCACCATAATTCCTGCGGCGCAGGGAAGCGAGAGAATAAGCGCCGTGCGGATGCTGAGCGAGACGTTATATTGCAGGAACTCCGTATCCTTTTTTTTAAATGCGATGACGATTGTCGGCACAAGGCTGATCGCGATCGACTGCGTAATAATCTGTGGCATATTGATCACAGGCTGCGCAAGACCGTTGAGTTGTCCGTACAGAACGCGCACCGCTTCCGAATCCCATCCGGAAGCAGCTAACCGATCCGTTACGATCGGGAGATCGATCAGGTTGATGATCGGCATGACTGCAGCACCGATCGTAATCGGTACCGCAATGGCAAAAAGCGTACGGGTGATCTGCCCGAACGTTTGCGTTCCGCCGGCAGCCGCACAACAGCTCGTGTCCGATATCCGATCTTTGACGCCGTCCTTCCGCATCGCAATCGCATAGATGATGATGATGACCAAAAAGCCCGCAATCGAGCCAGCCGATGCCCCGAAGGTCGCGCCCGCCGCCGCATACTCTTTTCCTTGCCGAAGCAGATACCATGCGAGCATCAGCCCTGTGATCACACGAAACAACTGTTCGGTCACCTGTATGATCGCAGACGGCATCATGTTGCGCATGCCCTGAAAATATCCGAGGAATGCCGACATGATCGTTACGAAAAAAAGTGCCGGCGCGATGGCTTTCATCGCGTAGACCGAACCGTCCAGATCCTTGATATGGGTAGAAATAAAGTCTGCGCTGAAAAATAACAACGAAAACAAAACAAGACCCAGCAAACCCATCACGACAAAGGAAACCTTAAAGACGCGGTGCGCCCCATGATAATCGTCAAATGCAATTTTTTCAGAAACCATACGAGAGACCGCAACGGGAAATCCCGCGATGGAGATGGTTAGAAAGAGGATGTAGATCGGATAAGCCGCCTGATAGTAACTCATGCCTTCCGCACCGATCATATTCGCAAGCGGGATACGGAAACAAGCACCGAGAATCTTTGATACGATACCTGCTATGGTAAGGATTAAAGCGCCGTATATAAATGTCTTTTTAGGCATTCAGTGCACCCAGTATTTTATTTTTTGCACTTTCCACTTCGGATTTTACCCGTTCAAGATCGATGGTCGGATAATTTCCGTTTTCGTATACGATGCGCCCATCGACCATCGTAAGCACGATATCGCTACCGGAAGCCGAGTATACCAGATTGTTGTAAAGATCGTGTACGGGCGTCATATGGGGTCCTGCAATGTCCATGACGATCAGGTCTGCCCGCCAGCCTTCTGCGATCCGACCGCAGTCTGTACGCCCCTGCGCCTGTGCGCCGATGACCGTCGCGGCCTCGATCGCCTCCTTCGGTGTGACAAGCGTAGGGTCGGCTCGGCGTTCCTTGTTCAGCAGCGCAAAGAACTTGATGTCTGAGAGCATGTTCAGACCGTTGTTGCTCGCAGCGCTGTCTGTGCCGATCGCAACCGCAACGCCTTTCTCTTTCAACAGCGGAACATTGCAAACACCGCTTGCGAGTTTTAAATTGCTGACGGGACAAGTCGCAACCGTTACATTTTTATCCGACAAAATATCAATGTCTTCGCTTTCAACCCACACACAATGCGCTGCCGTCGTCTTGGTGTCAAAGAGACCGAGATCGCTGAGATAACGCACCGGTGTCCGCCCTTCATGCCTGCCTTTGCATGCTTCGACCTCAGCCTGCGTTTCGGATACGTGTACGTGAACCTGCGCACCGATCTGCCGCGCGTATTCGGCAAGCTGCGACACAAGCTTAGGCGTGGAAGTGTATTCGGCGTGCAGGGACATTTCGATGCGAATCCTGCCGTCACCGATGCCGTTGAATTCCTCATAAAGATCTTTTGCTTCCAAAAAACGAACCGTCTTCCACATGTCTTCTTCTTCATCAAAAGAAACAAGCGCCCGAGAAAGGTTTAGCTTTGCGCCGCAGTCCACCGCAGCCTTGGCGATGGAATCCGCAAAATAATACATGTCTGTCGAGGACGCGATCCCATACCGAAAAGATTCTGCCATCGCGAGGAGCGTCGCCCAATACACGGCACCCGCATCAAGCTGATCTTCGAACGGAAATATACGGTCAGTAAGCCAGTCGTTCAGGCTCAGATTTTCACCGTAACCGCGCATGAGCGTCATCGGTGAATGCGCATGTGCATTGTAAAATGCAGGCATCAGGAGCTTTCCCTTCCCGTCGTATTCCCGCTCAAACGTGCCCTCGGGTCTTGTGCTTCCGACGGACTGTATGCGGCTTCCCTTGACGGTTACGAATTGATTTTCCGCGATTTCGCCGTATTTATCCAGCACCGTGATATTTTTAAATAGGATCATGCCTGTCGTCCTTCCGTAAATTCCAAAATGCCCTCAATCAGCTTGTCCATAGACTCTTTTGTCCCGATCGTGATTCTGAGGAACTGATCGACGCGTGGCTTATCAAAATAGCGCACAAGGATATTTTTTGATTTCAGAAATTCATAAAGCGCCCTCGCGGGAATTTTTTCATGAGAAACGAAGAGAAAGTTCGTTACGCTTTCGAGCACAACGAAGCCGAGCGCCCGTAGCTTCTTCATATAGATATACCGCAGCCGCATGATCCGCTCGACCTGTGCTCTGAAATAGGTTTCATCGGAGAGCGATGCGACGCCAGCCGCAGCGGCGAGCGAACTGACTGTGTAAGAATTGAACGAATCCTTTACCGCGTGCATCGCAGCGATCAGTGCACTGCTGCCAATGCAGTATCCGAGCCGCATCCCGGCAAGCGCACGCGCCTTTGAAAACGTCCGGGTTACAAGCAGGTTATCATATTTACCGACAAGCGGAATTGCAGAATAGCCACCGAAATCCACATAGGCCTCATCAACGATGACCACGGAATCCTGATTGCTTTTGATCAGATATTCGACAAATTCCGGTCCCTCACCGATCCCCGTGGGCGCATTGGGATTTGCAATAACAACACCGCCGTTCGGTCTGTTGTATTCATAAATGCGAATTCGGAATTCACTGTCGAGTGCGATTTCTTCGTACGGAATACCGAAGAAATGACACCAAACCGGATAAAATGAATATGTAATATCCGGAAAAAGGACAGGCTGTGTCGAATTGAAGAATGCGCGAAACGCGAATGCAAGCACCTCGTCGGAACCGTTGCCGACGAAGACACTTTCGATGGGCGCATTGCTGTATTCCGCAATTGCTTTTTTAAGCGGAAATACGTCAGGTGCCGGATAGAGCGGAAGATCCTTTGAACAAAAGGTTCGGATCACGCTCTGAACCCGGTGAGACGGCGGAAACGGATTCTCATTCGTGTTGAGTTTGATTAAGTCCGGAACCTTGATCTGTTCGCCGGGCGTATAGGGCTTTATCTGAATCAGGTTGTCCTTCCATTTAGGGGACGTCGGTTTCATTTTCATATCACAATCATCATTTCATCATCGAAAACCACTGAAAACCACTGAAATAGTGCAATAATCTGAAAAGAGTACATATTAAATTATTGCATGAATTCACGCAACAATCAACAGCGTTTCCAGCAGGAGGATCAGATCGTCGAGCGTTGCAAGCGCATCAGCGGGGCTTCCGGTAAGTTTTCCTGCGGTAATCCGTACAGAGGGCGCACGTGTGCCGGATATTGAGATGCGTTCGCCAAAGACCGCATAAGCGGCAGCAATGCCCTTCGGACGAAGTTTTTCCCCGGAGATGTAAAAGAGCACAATCCCGCCGGTATCGTCCGCTGTCGAGATCTTTCGAATGCCGGCTTTCCCGGCGAGAAACCGTGCATAGGATATGCGAATCAGGCTCGCAACCTGCGGCGGCAGTTGCCCGAACCTATCTTCGAGTTCTCCCGCGACATCGTTTTTTTCCGTCCGGCTCTCAACCAAGGCGATTTTCTTATACGCCTGGAGTTTCAGCGATTCATCCGAGATGTACGATTCCGGGATATAGGCGGACAACGGCAGATCAATCGTTACATCAACCGCCGCATCCACCGGTTCCGTTCCGGAAAGCGCCTTCACCGCATCGTCCACCATTTTGCAGTACAGTTCATAACCGACAGCGACCATGTGCCCGTGCTGTTCCGAACCGAGAATGTTCCCTGCGCCGCGGATTTCAAGATCCCGCATTGCGATCTTAAAACCTGCACCGAATTCCGTAAATTCCCGAATCGTCCGCAGCCGTTTTTCCGCAACCTCCGAGACGACCTTGTCTTTCCGGTACAGCAGATAGGCAAACGCGATGCGGTTCGTCCGTCCGACCCTGCCCCGCAGTTGATACAGTTGCGAGAGCCCGAACCGATCGGCATCAAAGATGATGATCGTGTTCACGTTGGGGATATCAATGCCCGATTCGATGATCGTCGTTGACACGAGCACGTCGTATTTTCGGTCGATAAAATCGATCATAACGTTCTCGAGCTGGGTTTCATTCATGCGCCCATGCCCGGCAGCGACCGAAGCTTCCGGAACCAAACGCTGAATGTCCGCAGCGACGCGGTCTACGCTGCTGATGCGGCTGACGACGGCATATACCTGCCCCTGCCGATCCAGTTCCCTGCGGATCGTTTCGCGGATGATCTCTTCATTTTCTTCCATCACATAGGTCTGCACGGGATAGCGATCCTCCGGCGGTTCCTCTATGAGATCCATATCCCGCAAACCGATGAGCGACATATGCATTGTTCTGGGAATGGGC
>JAISKP010000116.1 GCA_031260885.1 Eubacteriales Family XIII. Incertae Sedis bacterium | reverse complement strand
GCGCTCCTGCACGATCATCCTGTAGAGGCGCATTCGCACAGCAGCGGCGTGACGTCGTTTGGGCAAACCGTTACGATCAAAATCAAGGGCTACTTTGCCGATGTGACGTCGGTTGAACTCGGTGGTGCTGTTTATACGCTGGGACCGGTCGATACCGGTGGACCGGTGCCAACGCGGGCGCTCCTTAGAGGCGGCACTGCCGTCGGTCAGCTTTCGGAAGGCAGTGCCGTCGTGACGTTCCCTGCCGCTACGATCGACGCACTGGCAAACGGGACATATCCGCTCGTCGTGACCTTTGTGGACAACATCGGAACGGGGTATAGCGTCAGTTCCGCCGTGGCAAATTCCGAGATCCGGATCGACCGCGTGGCCCCCGGCGGCGCAGGCGCCGGCGGCGGACCGAGAACCGGCGACGACTTCAACTTGGCGCTATGGCTCTCCCTGCTCTGTCTGGCGCTCCTCTTAGGCGTAAGAGCCTTTGCCGGCGGCGGATGGCGCAGACGACCCGGACGGAAGGATATGTGAGTGTCAGTTTAATCACTTGACATATCCGCGCTGAGCCGATATAATCTACCTGTCAAGTAATTTACTTGAAACTTGGAAGCGCTGATGATGGAGGCGAAAATGGCGAGCACAACGAAAAAGCCTGCGGCGAAAAAGCCCGCAGCCAAGCCTGCGGCGAAAAAAACTGCGGCAAAAGATGTAGTCAAGCCTGCGGCGAAAAAACCTGCGCCGAAAAATGCAGCGAAGCCCGCAGCCTTAACGCCTTCGATCAATGCGATCGCCGATGCGGCGCGCCGGAGCATGCTGTTCGACTATTACGGACAGCTTCTGACGGATCGACAGCGCGAGGTCTTTGTTCTCTACAATGAAGACAATTATTCTCTCGGCGAGATCGCGGAAGCTTTTGGCATCAGTCGCCAGGGTGTCCACGATGCGGTTCGAAAAGCAGAAGCGGAGCTGATTCTGTTCGAGTCAAAGCTCGGGCTTGTCGCGAAACATGAAGCGTATCTCAAGGCGCTCAAGGCAGTCGATGTGACTGCGGATACCTTGATCCACGATCCGGCGATCGTCGCGATTGCAGACAAGAAAGATGCGGATCGCATTCGTAGGCAGCTTAGAAAGATTCGCAAGATCGTAAGCGAACTGGATATTTAAAGAGAACTTCAGATAGAACCGGATGTATTGAAACGATGGGATCCGGGCTGTATTTTGTGCGGTAACAAGGAGTTTAGATGGCCTTCGAAGGTTTATCGGAAAAATTACAGGGTGTATTTCGCAAGCTAAAAGGAAAAGGCGTTCTGACGGAAGCGGACATCGACGAAGCGATGCGCGAAGTCAGGCTCGCGCTGCTTGAAGCCGACGTCAATTTCAAAGTCGTCAAGGAATTCGTCGCCAAGGTTCGGGAACGGGCGCTTGGTGCGGAGATCCACGCGAGCCTCAATCCGGGACAGCAGGTCATTAAGATCGTTCAGGACGAGCTTGTCGGTCTCATGGGCAATACGAACAGCAAACTGACCTATTCGCCGAGTGGTTTTACGGTGCTGATGCTCGTCGGTCTGCAGGGCACGGGCAAGACGACAACCTGCGGTAAACTCGTGGGTTATTTGAAAAAGAACGGAAAGAATCCCATGCTCGCGGCTTGTGATATCTACCGTCCGGCAGCGATCGATCAGCTTGAGGTTGTTGCGAACAATGTGGGTGCGCCGGTCTTTCTCGATCGGGAAAGCCGTGATCCGATCGCCATTGCTCAAGGTGCAGCGGCGGAAGCGCGCCGAAAGGGAAACGATGTGCTGATCGTGGATACTGCAGGGCGGCTGCAGATCGACGATGAGCTCATGGATGAACTGAAGGACATGAAAAAGGCGATTCGTCCGCATGAGATATTGCTCGTTGTGGATGCCATGACCGGCCAGGACGCGGTAAACGCAGCGGCGGGATTCAACGAGGCGCTCGGCGTCGACGGGATCATCATGACAAAGCTCGACGGCGACAGCCGCGGTGGTGCTGCACTTTCCACAAAATCCGTCACGGGCAAACCGATTAAATTCATTGGCGTCGGGGAAAAGCTCGATGAGCTTGAGCCGTTCCATCCGGATCGGATGGCTTCGCGGATTCTCGGTATGGGCGACGTCATGTCGTTGATCGAACAGGCGGAATCCGCCTATGATGAAGAACAGGCGGAAAAGCTCGAGAAGCGACTCCGCAAAAACGAATTCACGCTCGAAGATTTCTTAGAACAGATGGGTCAGATCAAAAAGATGGGCGGTCTGGCGAAGATCGTCGGCATGATGCCCGGCGTCGGCGGCGGTAAGGTAAAGGATTCGGATATCGAACAGGGAGAAGTTGATTTCCGCCGCATGGAGGCCGTCATACAGTCCATGACTGCCGAAGAACGAAGAGATCCGTCCATGTTAAATGCGAACCGCAGAAAGCGCATTGCGGCAGGAGCCGGTCAACCCGTGTCTGTCATCAACAACCTGATTAAGCGGTATGAAGAGACAAAAAAGATGATGAAACAGTTCATGAAGCCGGGCGGAATGGGAAGGAATTTCCCGAATATGCTAAATTAGGTATTTATTGGTCTATCTCGCCGCAGGTACAGGATGCCGCAGGCAGGGTGACCGCTAATGGTTATCATTTATTTATTGTATTGCGACACAGGAGGAAAAAATGGCAGTTAAAATCAGACTTAAGAGAATGGGCGCGAAGAAAAAGCCCTTTTACAGAATCGTCGTGGCCGACAGCAGAAGCCCCCGCGATGGAAAGTTCATCGAGGAACTCGGATATTTCGATCCGCTGAAGGATCCCGCCGAGATCAAGGTGGACGGTGAAAAGGCCAAGAAGTGGATCTCGAACGGTGCGCAACCGACCGAGACCGTGAAGGCCCTTCTGAAAAAGTCCGGCGCGCTTGAATAAGCAAGGAGACAGATCATGGAAGAACTGGTAAGGATAATCGCCAAATCGCTGGTGGACGATCCCGATGCGGTCGACGTACGGACAGTTGAGTCCGAAGAAGGTATTACGATCGAATTGAGGGTCGCCGAAAGCGATATGGGCAAGGTGATCGGCAAACAGGGTCGAATCGCGAAGGCGATCCGGACTGTCGTGAAGGCGGTCGCAACCCGCGAGAACAAGAGGGTATCGGTAGAAATACTCCAGTGACAGAGAAGATTATAATCGGAAAGATCTCGGGCGCCTCCGGCGTCCGAGGCGCGGTAAAGCTTTTTCATTTTTCCGGCGAACGCGAACGTATTGCCGGAATTGAGGAGCTTTATTTGCGTGTTTCGGAAAAGCCTGCGCGTGGTGATACCGCATCGCACAGCGCGCGGCACCCGGTGGGAAATGCGCATGGGCAAGAACCGGAACTGCGGTGTTTTCGCATTGAATCGCTTCGTTATACGGGAAAAACACCGATTCTGAAGCTTGAAGGTGTAGAGGATCGCAATGCGGCGGAAGCGCTCGTCGGCGTAGACGCGTATGTGACTTCGGAGCATCTCGCACCATTGGATGAGGACAGCTATTATGTGCGCGACCTGATCGGTATGTGCGTGGCAGATGCGGATGGGCATGTGCTCGGAACCGTAAAGGACATCATCGACAACCCGGCGCACGACATTCTGCTCGTAGCGACGTCCGGCGATCTCACGGCACAAGATGACACCAAACAGTCTGAATTTCTGTTGCCTTTTGTGGATGCTTTTATCTTGAACATCGACACCGGCAAAGGCGTCATCATTGCGGCGATTCCGGAGGGTCTGCTCGGATGAAGATTGAAATCCTGACACTGTTTCCGGAAATGTTCGGCGAAGTCTTCGGCGTGAGCATGCTCGGTCGGGCAATTGAAAACGGCACACTTGAAATCGATATTCACAACATCCGAGATTACAGCACAGACAAACACAAAAAAACGGACGACTATCCGTTCGGCGGCGGCGCGGGCATGTTGCTGATGCCGCAACCGATCTTCGACGCACTACAGAACCTCGGTACGGAAGGCAAAAGGCTGATCTATATGTCGCCGAGAGGGCATATCCTGGACGGAGAACGGATCGCCGGACTGGCGAAAGAGGAAAATATCGTGATTCTCTGCGGTCATTACGAGGGTCTCGACCAGCGCGTCATCGATCGATTCGGCTTTGAAGAAGTCTCCGTCGGCGATTATATTCTTACGGGCGGCGAACTGCCTGCGATGATGCTCACGGATGCTGTCTGTCGTTTGCTTCCCGGCGTCCTCGGCAATGCATCGGCGCACGACGAGGAATCCGTTTATTCCGGTCTGCTCGAGTACCCGCAGTATACGAGACCCGCCGTGTACAGGGACGATTCGGCGGAAGGCGGGATCGATCTGGCGGTGCCCGAGGTCCTCACCTCGGGAAATCACAAGGAGATTCATCTTTGGAATTTTCGAAAGTCGCTTGAGCTTACTGCGGAAAGACGTCCCGACCTTCTGAAGAAATTCATCGAACTGCACGAAAATGAAGCTGCCCTCCCCGAGGCGAAGCGACTGACCAAACCGGAACGCAAAATACTGACCGAGGTTGCGGACAGGTTCAACGCCGGCACAAAATCGTTATAACTTTCACAATTCTCATCCCCCCCCTCAACCGTAATATCAAATTTATATTACAAATTTCCAAAACGATTGAACATTTGCGCGGCATTGTTTACATTGTATTCATGACCAGAAGTATGAAGATCACACTGACGGTCTTTGTGATCGCAGCGGCAAGTTTGTATTTTTTCCTTTACGGATTGCCCGAACTGAAGGACAATTCTTTCAAAACGGTTGTTCTGGAGTCCGGAAGCCTTGCTGTGGCCGATCATGAGGAACTCTGTGTGATTCGAAGCGAGACGCTCTATCTGGCCGACGTGGACGGAAAACTGAATTACATCAACGCAGACGGTACCAAGGTCCGAAGAGGTGTGAATCTGCTGAACACCGAAGTGATGACGCCTCCGGAAGGCGCCAGTATGGGGGATGCCGAAGCATTTCAGACCATTCTTGCCCGTGCCGGAGACGCCGCGGTGACGAATCCGGGGAATATTGCACCGGTTTCCGCCCTCGTGAGTTACTACGGTGACGGATATGAACATATCCTGACGCCTGAGGTGATTGATACACTGAAGAAGACGGATGTTCAAAACATCGATGCAGATCCGGTAAGCTTGGCACGGGAGTATGCGCATGCCGGAGATCCGGTGTATAAACTGACGGACAACAACCTTTGGTATATGGTCTTCTGGATTCCCGAAAATTCAGGTTCCAGAGTCAACTATGACGAAGGCAAGATGGTTCGTGTGGATACGGGCAATGAGGTGATTGATGCAAAAATCAGTTCCATTACCGTAGACGGAACCGATTTTAAGGTAGTGCTTACATCGGATATGTACTATAAGTACATGACCCGGTTTCGCAAATTCGAGGCGGATGTACTCTTTTCGGAACGCCGCGGGATTGTCATCGAGGGGATTTGGATATCCTCCCATGATCAGAAACCGGGGCTGTATGTAAAGCAGCGGGACGGCAGTTTCCGGTGGGTGCCGATTCGCATCGTTGCGACATCCGGAACGCGGTATCTCATCGCTTCAAACATATTCTACGACGCAAACGGCGAAGCGGTGCAGACGGTGAAATATTATGATGAAGTGCTGATCAATCCGTCCGAAATGGAACCGGGAAACAACCAACCGGGAGCGAGCGTCACGGATACGGGCATCACGGAAACAACAAGCGGTGAAGGAATCAATTCATGACGGTGATCGAGGCAAACATCAGAGAGATCAAACGCAGAATCGCGGATGCCGCGGCAAAATCAGGGCGCAGCGGTGAAGATGTGCTGCTCGTTGCCGTAACAAAGACGCGCACGCCGGAAGAGATGATCGCTGCCGTCGAGGCAGGCATTTACGACCTCGGAGAAAATAAGGTTCAGGAATTGACAGAGAAGCATGAAGCCGTGGAAACAGGTTTGGATAAGGCAATTGTAAAAAAATGCATAAATTGGCATATGTTTGGACATTTGCAGCGTAATAAGGTAAAATATATTATCGGTGATGTTCACCTGATACACTCTGTTGACAGCCTCAGACTGGCAACGGAAATTGACGCAAGAGCTGCTTCCGTTCACCGAATATCCGAGATCTTGATTCAGGTCAATCCGGCGGAGGAAGCGAGCAAATCCGGGGTGACGCTAAAGGATGCAAAACCGCTGATCGATGCGATTGCATCGCGCCTCACCAATGTAAAGATCAAAGGACTCATGAGCGTCGCACCGGCTGCGGATGATCCTGAGGACGTGCGGAAGTATTTCCGCCTTGTGAAGGAACTCTTTGACGGACTTGCTGCGGAAGGTCCATCCGAAAGGCTTGAAATGAAAGTGCTTTCAATGGGTATGACGCATGATTTTGAAGTCGCCATCGAAGAGGGATCCACGCTCGTAAGGGTTGGGACGGGGATCTTCGGTGAAAGAAACTATAGCGGTGTTATTCAATAAACTTAAAAGGTAGTCGACAGTTTAAGGCAGGCTGCTTGAATCGCAGCGAACGGAGGTACAACATGGCGGGATTTCTGAGTAAGATTAAAGATTTTGTCGGCGTCGAAGACAGTGTCTTTGAAGAATCGGATATCGATTCCGACGGCGGAAGAGGCATTTCGGACGAGCGGAGAACACCAAGGCAGAGTCGTCGGGGACTCGATGAGGATGTCGCTTCACAGGAACGGATCTGGGATGCGCCGAAATCCACACCTGCAAGATCCGCGTACAATGACAGCTCAAGAGACAGAGAAAGAGAGAACGTGATCTCCATGCCTAAGGCGTATAAAGATATTACCGGTCAGCTCAAGATCGTCGTGATCGAGCCGAAGAGTTTTGAGGAGTGCCCGAAACTGGTCGATAGCCTGAAGGCGCGGAAGCCGGTCATCATCAATCTCGAAAAGATCGAAACGGAAACAGCGAAGAAGATTTTCTTCTTCCTGAACGGCGCAACCTGTGCCCTCAACGGAAACGTGCAAAAGATTGCGAACAACATCTTTGTATTTGTTCCCGAAAATGTCGACATCGCCACGAATACCGAACACAAGGGCTTCAATTTCGGAAATGAAGACAATCCGTGGAAAGGCTGAGGCGCAGGACTTTAGATGTACATACTGATCATCGCAATCGATCTGATCGCAAAGATCTTGATATGGATCCTTGTCATAAGGGCGGTTCTCAGTTGGTTTGTAAATCCGTACAGCAGATTCCGAAGCAATTTTATCGTGAAGCTCTATATATTTCTCGGTCAGGTGTCAGAACCGATCGTTGCACCGTTCAGAAAACTGCTCTCCAGGTTCAACACCGGACCGATCGATTTCTCATTGCTTTTGACGATGATGGCCATTATGATATTGCAGAATGTTTTGATCAGAGTGCTATCTGTTTTCGTTTAGTGTCCTATGCTGTGCCGGTCGGAGGTTTTGTGTGATCACACCGGAAGAAATTCAAAAAATAGAATTTACAAGGGTCGTTCGAGGCTATAAAGAAGACGAGGTCAACGCGTTCCTCGATCGGGTGACGGTCGATCTTGATAATATTATCACGGAGAACGCTGCGCTGAAGGAGACGATCCAACTGCTCGACGGTGAGATCGACCGCTATAAAAGTGCCGAGGGGACGATCTTGGAGACGCTTGAATCCGCAAAGGAACTCATGAGCGATATTTCCGCAAGTGCGGAAAAGCGCGCCGATATTTTGCTGAAAAATGCAGAGCTCGATGCGGATCGGATCCGGCGCGAGGCGCATGAAAACGTCGAACGCATGACCGAGGAGTCTACGGAGATGATGCGGCGCCTGCTTCAGTTTAAAGTCCGGTTTAAGAATTTGCTCCAAAACGAACTGGATCGTTTTGATACACTGAGTTCCGACCTGCTGATCGAAAGCGAAGCCGCCCAGATGAATTATATACCTGAAAGAAGCACGCAGATTTCTGTTTCTGCGGCGCGGACGGATGTGAAGCCGCGGGACACTGAAGTTGCGCAGTCTGAAACGCCGCCTCTGGCCGGCTCAAATATCAGGAACAGTACGATCAAGACTGCAAAAATTAAATTATGAAATTCAAAAAAGCACTGCCGCTCTGTATCCTGATCACTTTGCTGGTCATCGCATTAGACCATCTGACGAAATACCTCATTCGTGTAAACATGTCGCTGGGGCAGGCGATTCCTTCCCCCGATTCTTTTTTTAGCATCCGGTACACGCTCAATGACGGCGTCGCCTTTAGTATGCTGGAAGGACATCGCATCCCGCTGATCCTGATGCAGTCGGTGCTCGTTGTGTGCATCATCGTTCTGATGTGCTATCTGCTCAGAAAAATCAATTCCAGGTGCCTCCTCGTTGCGTTCTCTTTTATGCTCGGCGGCGGGATCGGCAACCTCATCGACCGGATTGTGTTCGGTCAGGTCACGGATTTTCTCTCCGCGGGGAAATTCCCAGTATTCAATCTCGCAGACACCTTCCTTACAATAGGCTGTGCGCTCATGCTCCTCTGGGTGATCCTGTCGGAAAAGAGGCACAAGGCGGATGAGACCGATGAACCCGCATGATAGCGAAGACCGTTTTTCGCTGTTCGTCGAAACAGGGGAAGTCGATCTGAAGGAAGGCGAATTTTCTGCGGCACAAGCCGGCAAACGGCTCGACACCGCGATCCATGAACTGTTTCCTGAAATCAGCCGGACGCGCGCCCAATCCCTGATCGAAGAGGGTGCGGTGATGGTGAACGGCGGCATCGCGGTGCTCAAGAAAAAGGTCGTGCATGAAGGCGACGAGATCGAGATTCGGCTCGGACGGCGGGTTCCCGTCCACGTCCTTCCCGAACCCATCGATTTTGAGATCCTCTATGAAGACGCAGAACTGATCGTCGTGAACAAGCCAAAAGGACTTGTCGTGCATCCGGCACCCGGCAACGAAACAGGAACCTTGGTCAATGGTCTGCTCGCGCATATGGCGGCGCACGACAACGGATTATCGTCGATCGGTGGGACGATTCGCCCCGGCATCGTCCATAGAATCGATAAAAATACGAGCGGGCTGCTTGTGGTCGCGAAGACAGACCGCGCGCACAGCGCACTTGCGGATCAGCTCTCGCGCCACGAGATGACGCGCGTATATCTGGCGCTCGTCAGCGGCGGATTTAAGGTTGACAAAGGTATGGTCGATGCGCCGCTCGGCAGGGATCCAAAAGATCGAAAACGTCAGAAGGTGATGATCGACGGTTCGGGTCGCCGCGCGGTGACGCATTACGAGGTTCTTGAACGATTCGCGGATACCGCGTCCCTGCTGCGGCTTCGGCTCGAAACCGGACGGACGCATCAGATCCGTGCACATATGGCGCATATCGGACATCCCGTTCTCGGAGATGATGTGTACGGAACTGCAAAGGACCTCCGGAAAATCGCAGCGCACGGACATGCCGCCGAAAATCCGAACGGCGTATCAGGAGAAGTCTCCGGACAATATCTGCACGCAGCGGTGCTCGGGTTCATCCATCCCGTGACAGGTGAATACATGGAATTCGAAACGCCGCCTCCCGAAGACTTCACCGCGCTGGTGGAAGCCTTGCGCAGGTGAACGCGGAGAACCGGTAGACCGGGGCAAGCAAATCGTCCTTCGTCTCATCGACCCTGTTACGATTTCTTTGGCTCTACGTAAAGTGTCTTGTTGTGCGTGAAGATCACCATGCCGGGTTTTGCGCCCGAAGGCTTCTTTACATACTTTACCAGCGTATAATCGACAGGAACGTTTGAAGATTGTTTTCCCTTGCTGTAAAACGCCGCAATGGCGGCTGCCTCGCGGATGGATTGTTCGTCCGCAGCCGTATCCCCGGTGCCGGTTGTCCCATCTCCCGCAAGGATGACGTGGGATCCGGGGATGTCTTTCGTATGTAGCCAGAGATCGTCCGGTTTCGCTTTCTTGAGCGTCAGTTCGTCGTTCTCGCGGTTGTTTCTGCCGACAAAGATCGAGCGCCCGCTGCTGCTCTTAAATTCGAGATAGGCCGGTCTTATCACAGGTTTTCGCTGCCCGTTCCTCTTCTGTTTTGCATAGCCGAGCGCACTGAGCTCTTCGCGCAGTTCGTCGATCTGCGCATCTTCCGCCGCGTTTTCGAGAAAGACCTGGTAGGATTCCAGAAAGTTGATTTCCGCGCTCGTATTCTTCAATTGTTCCTGTTTGTATACGAGCGCATTTTTTTCCTTATTGTATTTCTTAAAGTACTTCTGCGCATTCTGCGACGCGGTATACTGTGGATTGAGCGTGACTCGGATACGGTCCCCTGTTTCGTTTTCCGGGGTGATGCTCGCGTAATCCGTGAGCAGGACTTCGCTCATACCCTTTTCGATCAGGTGCATGTTTGCGGTGATCAGTTCGCCCTTTCTCCTGTAGGCGTCGGCGTCCTTTGCACGTTCGATGTCTTCAAGCAGGCGTTGCTGCTTTAGAAGCAATTTGTCCAAACGCGTCTTTAGTGCCTGATCCAGATCGGACGCCTTTTGTTTGAGCCGCCCGGCACGCTCCCGGCTTTCGTAAAATGTCTCGATCAATTCGCTGACGGAGCCAGCGGCGCACGCCCGGAACCCCGCATAGATTTCGAGGCGAAAGACGTGAAAATCCTTGATTTCCCCCTGTTCGTTCAGATATAGCAGCGGCGTATAGTCCTGTGCGGCGGCAAGCGCATCGTAATGCGCCAGATCGTATTTCAAGGTGATTTCTTCGGACATGATCGGACTGATGCCCTTGCCCGGCGGTGGCGGCGTATAGGGGACGCCGGGATATATCTGACGCTCCCGACTCACATTTTCATAGACCCGCTTGATGGAATCGATCACACGTCCCTGTGGGAAATTCGCAGAAGCCGAATTTTCGTTTTCGGAAAGAAGATGTTTCGCGTCATCCGCCGGTTCGAGCAGGATGATGTTGCTGTGTTTCCCCATCGCTTCAAGCAGCAGAATAAGCCGCTGAGAGAACCCCAACTCATTTGTTGTATCGATATAGATGCAGACGATTCGTTCAGATCCCGCCTGTTTCACGCCGGAAATGCGTCCGTTCAGAATATGTTTGCGGAGCAGCATGCAGAACCCCGGTGGGTTTTGAGGATTTCCGGTCTTGATCGTGGATAGGTACAGGGCGGGTCTATTGCTGTTTGAAGAAAGGTAGAGTTCGCATTTCCTGCGTTTGCCGGCAATGTCGGTACAAGTGCCGCCGGAAGCGTCTGAAGGCGGAACGTTGATCTGCAAAATCAGCTCGTCCTTTTCCGGTTGGTAGATTTTCTCGATCTTCCCGCCGCATATTGTATCGTTTAGTTCCTGCGCAATCGCACCGACCACAAAGTGATCAAAAGGCATTTGTTTTCCCACTTTCTCTTGCATATGCGTTACTATATAATATAACATATTTTAGACAGCGATTTATGCGCACAATATTCACGAAAGAGGTATTCGATGATCAGAAGTATGACCGGCTTCGGGCGCGGCGATGCGGCGGATGGCACGCGTACGGTATCTGCTGAAATTAAATCCGTCAATCACAGATACGGTGAATTTTCCGTAAGAATTGCAAGGAAATATCAGTTCGCAGAAGAAGCGATCAAGAAAACGGTGCGGACTGCCGCCAGCCGAGGCAAGATCGACATCAGCATAAACGTGCTGAGCAGCGCCGAAGACGAATCGGCGGTTTCGATCAACCTGCCTGCGGCGCGTCAATACTTCAAGGGACTCAGAGAGCTTCAAAGTGCGCTCGACGTGTCGGGTGACATTACGCTGGAGCTGCTCGCCGGTCTGCCGGATGTGCTGAAAGCCGCTTCTCCGGAGCTTGATGAGGACGCCATTCTTGCCGTGATTCTTGCAGCCGTGACCGCCGCCGCCGCCGACTTCAATGCGATGCGCGCGCAGGAGGGAAGCAAGCTTGCGGAAGATCTGATCCTGCGGGCAGACGTGATCGAAAACCGCCTATGTGAGATTGAAGCGCGTGCACCGCAGCTCACAGCAATCTATGCCGAAAAGCTGCGGGAACGCATCACGGAACTGCTTGTGCCCACCGGCATTGAAATCTCCGAAGATCGGATCGCGGCGGAAACGGCGCTGTTTGCCGATAAGAGTAATATTACGGAAGAGATCGTCCGGTTGCACAGTCATCTGATCCAGTTGCGCAACATCCTGAAGGATACGCCTGCAGATGTGCCGGTCGGAAAGAAACTCGATTTTCTCGTGCAGGAGATGAACCGCGAGGCCAATACGATCGGATCGAAGGCAAACGATCTGAAGACCACGGATTTCATGCTCGAAATGAAGAGCGAAATTGAAAAGATTCGGGAGCAGATCCAAAATATCGAATAAGTCGGTTGAATTTGAGCACGATAAGTCGGTTGAATTTGAGTACGGTGATTGACCGAACGAATTGAGTATTATATACTGAATAAATGGAAAAAGGGCGTCTATTTGTAATCTCCGGACCATCCGGAGCGGGCAAGGGAACGATCTGCGCGCAACTCAAGAAGATTAACGCCGCGGATCTTTCAATTT
>JAISKP010000115.1 GCA_031260885.1 Eubacteriales Family XIII. Incertae Sedis bacterium | reverse complement strand
GCGCTCCTGCACGATCATCCTGTAGAGGCGCATTCGCACAGCAGCGGCGTGACGTCGTTTGGGCAAACCGTTACGATCAAAATCAAGGGCTACTTTGCCGATGTGACGTCGGTTGAACTGGGCGGTGCTGTTTATACGCTGGGACCGGTCGATACCGGTGGACCGGCACCAACGCGGGCGCTCCTTAGAGGCGGCACTGCCGTCGGTCAGCTTTCGGAAGGCAGCGCCGTCGTGACGTTCCCTGCCGCTACGATCGACGCACTGGCAAACGGGACATATCCGCTCGTCGTGACCTTTGTCGACAACATCGGAACGGGATATAGCGTCAGTTCCGCCGTGGCAAATTCCGAGATCCGGATCGACCGTGCGGCCTCCGGCGGCGGTGGCATCGGCGGCGGACCGAGAACCGGCGACGACTTCAACTTAGCGCTCTGGCTCTCCCTGCTCTGTCTGGCGCTCCTTTTAGGCGTAAGAGCCTTTGCCGGCGGCGGATGGCGCAGACGACAGTTTAAAGGTAGGCGATAGAGAAGGCGGCGGAAGGGGCGGCAACACCAACACAGCGGGCGCCCCAACAAAAAATGGACATTTACTTTAAATAAAACGAGCGGCACTTTGGACAACTTCGTTAACGCGCCTTCGGCTTGGACGGAACTGAAGTTGTTGCCAAAGTGGCACTCGTTTTATTTGTAAATGAACCATTTTTCAGGCTGCGCCCGCTGTGTTGGTGTTGCCACCCCTTTCAGCCGATCTCTGAACTGTAACCACAAAATCTCGCTTAAAATCTTGTGCTGTTCAAAATGTTGATTTAAGAATATGATCACGGTATAATAAACAATATTAGGCTTTTGGTCGCACTTGGAACGAATCCGATGAATAGGGCGCTTACAAAAATGAGAGGCATAATCAATGGCAAAAATACTGATTGTAGATGATGCAGCATTCATGAGAATGATGATTAAGGAAAATCTCAAGAAGGCCGGCTTCACAGAGTTTTACGAAGCGGGAGACGGCGAAGAAGCTGTCGCACAATATGCGGCAATTCACCCGGATTTGGTTCTTTTGGATATTACGATGCCTGTCAAAGACGGACTGGCGGCACTTCAGGAAATCCGCGCACAGGACAAGGAAGCCAGCGTGGTGATGTGCTCTGCAATGGGACAGGAAAATATGGTCATCGAAGCGGTAAAATTGGGAGCGCTCGATTTTATCGTGAAGCCCTTCAAGCCTGAGCGACTGTTGCAGACCGTGAAAAACGTTCTGGGAAACTGACGGAGAATCGATTCATGGGATCTTTACATATGCTGGAAGAACGTCCGATCAATCTCGTTAAGATCATCGCGGAAGAACTGTTGCCTTCCGTTATGGAGAAAATGGATGTGCCGAATACCGAATCAAACCGCGTGGATGTTCTCGCCCTTGCCTTAAATCAACTGCCCACAAAATACGTTACAACGGATGAAGGGAAGCAGTATGCAAAGCTCGTGGATGTTTACAAGACGCAGTATGAACTGGATGTGATTACCAGTTTGACAAAGGCCTGTATGCGGGTTACACAAAAACCGAGAACACAATCTGATGATGCGGAAAAAAACGGGGAGATCTGAAGTGATTACATCCTATACGGAACTGACAGCTGACCATATCGGCGTGCTTCGGGAACTCGGCAATATCGGCGCGGGAAATGCAGCCACCTCGCTCAGCGTCTTGCTGGATGAAGATGTCCTGATCAGCCTTCCGGTCGTTCGCATCGAGGATTACGATGCTGTTGTGACTTCGGTGGGCGGTCCGGAAGAACTCGCCGTCTCGGTGCTCCTAAACTTTTCAGGTGAAGCCAACGGCGTCATCCTGTTTTTGCTTTCCATGGAAGATGCAAAAGATATTATGAACATTCTCGGCGTGGTTGACGAGGAATATACATCCGGTTTGAGTGAGACCAAAATTTCCGCAGTCAAGGAGATCGGGAACATTCTCGGCTCTTCTTATCTCGGATCCATTGCGTCGCTTACCGGGATCAATATCGACGTGTCCATTCCGTATATTGCGATTGATATGATTGGCGCAATCCTTGCGGCACCCGTCGTGCAGTTTGGTGCTGAGGACAGCAAAGTGCTCTACATCGAAGAGGTTTTCAGCACCGGACAAAGAAAACTGAACGGTCATGTGATCATGTTTACAGACGTATATTCTCTCAAGGAGATCTTGGGCAGACTGGGGCTTGAGCTATGAGCGATGCGATCGTTATCGGTATTTCTGATTACAATACTTCACGATCGCCGAACATTCTTGTAACCTATGCGCTCGGATCCTGTGTCGGTATTTCGCTTTATGATGACCATACGAAGATCGGCGGCATGTCCCACATCATGCTCCCCGACAGCAGCATGATTAAGGATTCGGCAAATGTCGACCGGATGCGCTTTGCCGATACCGCCATCGCTGATCTTGTGGACGCGATGGTAATATTGGGTGCAGACAGAAACAGGATCACCGCAAAGATCGCGGGCGGTGCAAATATGTTCGCGATGGGTGGAGACAGTGTCATCGCACGCATCGGTGACAGAAATGTGGAAAGCGTGAAGGCGCAATTGAACAGTCTTGGGATTCCGCTGCTTGCTGAAGACACGGGTGCGGATTTCGGTCGAACGGTTTTTTTTGAATTGGAAACAGGTAAAATCAGAGTGCAGTCCTTAGGAAAAAACGTTAGAGAATTGTAGCGGTAAAGTCAGAAATGGAGCGTTTATATGGTCAATTTGTTTGACGAAGAGATTGAAGAGGAAGATACCCAGCGCGGTCGGTATCTGACGTTTACGCTCGGTGAAAATGTGTACGGTATTGCGATCCGGCATGTCACGGAGATTATCGGTATCCAGAACATCACCAGAGTTCCGGAAACGCCCGATTTTATCAAGGGTATCATCAATCTCCGTGGGAAGATCATTCCGCTGATCGATGTACGGCTCAAGTTCGGAAAAGAAGAAATTCCCTATACGGAGCGTACCTGCATCATCGTCGCCAGCGCGGGTTCCGTTCAGGTGGGGCTGATCGTGGATAAAGTGGATGATGTGCTGACAATCGAAGATGACGATATCGCTCCGGCTCCCGAAAACAGAATCGGATTTGAAAACAGATATATAGAAGGTATCGGAAAGTTCGGCGACACCGTACAAATCTTGCTGAATACGGAAAAACTTCTGAACAATGATGAACTGGATGCCGCCGCAAGAGCGGCTGACAGTGAGTTTGCGTTCACAATCTGAAGGGCCCGGAATGAACACCATCAAAGTCCTGATTGTCGATGATTCATTGCTGTTCAGAGATGTTCTGCAAAAGGGTCTGAAACAATACGAAGACATCGAGGTAATCGGCGCCGCCGCAGATCCGTTCGAGGCAAAAGATCAAATCATCGCGTTGCGTCCCGATGTGGTGACGCTTGACGTTGAGATGCCGAGAATGGACGGGATAAAATTCCTGAGAAAATTGATGCCACAGTTTCCCGTTCCGGTCATCATCATCTCATCGCTGAAGGAAAGCGTGTTTGAGGCGATGGATGCCGGTGCCATTGATTTTATTTCAAAACCCGATTTACAGGGTGAGGGTATCCCTGCGTTCTTGGGGGAAGTCGCCGAAAAGATTCGAATTGCTTCATCTGCCAGACGCGCTTTCCACCGCAGCGTGAAGGAAGACATCACTTTGGATGTGGAAGGTGTTCGAGGTCAGGTGGATCCGGGCAACGTCATCGCCATCGGCGCTTCGACAGGTGGCACAGAAGCGATCTTCAGCGTCCTTACAAAATTTTCGGACAACATGCCGGGCATTGTGATCGTACAGCATATGCCGTCGGGCTTTACCAAGCTTTATGCGGAGCGGTTGGATGCAGAATGCAACCTTGAAGTGCTGGAAGCAAAAAGCGGAGACGAAATCATTCCGGGACGTGTACTGATCGCCCCCGGCGATTATCAGATGCGGATAGTCCGCAGTGGATGCGGATATGCTGTGTTTTGCGATCAGTCACCGAAGGTGAACGGTCATAGACCTTCGGTTGATGTACTTTTTGAGTCGGCGGCTGATGTGGTCGGACAGAAAGCCCTTGGCATTATTCTGACCGGCATGGGCGCTGATGGCGCAAAGGGTCTGAAGAAAATCCGAGAGGTGGGCGGCTATACCATCGGGCAGGATGAACGCAGTTGCGTCGTTTACGGAATGCCGATGGCGGCCTATGTGTCCGGCGCGGTCATGGTGCAACTGCCGTTGTATCGGATTCCGGATGAGATCTGCAGAAAACTGTCTTCAATAAATAAATGACAGCGCTTTCAGTTTTGTGGAATATCATAAATGCCATGATTTTTTTATGATATAATGGTATTAACGTTAGAGGTTTTCAGGTGATGCACAGACAAGTTTGAGGAGAAGGAAATGAGTAGAAAAAAAATTATTAAAACGATGGACGGTAATACGGCAGCGGCCTATGTGTCCTATGCTTTTACCGATGTGGCATCGATTTATCCGATCACACCTTCGTCGACGATGGCGGAAGTTGTGGATGAGTGGGCGGCACACGGCAAGAAAAATATTTTCGGTCAAGTCGTAAAACTGCAGGAAATGCAGTCTGAGGCGGGTGCGGCAGGCGCGGTTCACGGATCGCTTGCCGTCGGCGCACTGACGACGACCTACACCGCTTCGCAAGGACTTCTCCTGATGATTCCAAATATGTACAAAATCGCCGGTGAACTGCTTCCCGGCGTATTTCATGTAAGCGCGCGGACGCTTGCGGCACATGCGCTGTGTATCTTCGGCGACCACAGCGACGTTATGTCCGCACGTCAGACCGGATTTGCACTGTTGGCGTCCGGTTCCGTTCAAGAGGTTATGGACATCGGCGCGATTGCGCATCTGGCGTCCATCAAATCGCGCGTGCCATTCCTTCATTTCTTCGATGGCTTCAGGACATCACATGAAGTCCAGAAAATCGAAGCATGGGATTATAAAGATCTCGAGTCCATGCTGGATAAAAAAGCTGTTCAGGCTTTCCGCGATCGCGCACTCAATCCGGAACATCCTGTGATCCGCGGCACTGCGCAGAATCCGGATATCTTCTTTCAGGCACGCGAGGCGGCAAATCCTTACTACGACAACCTTCCGGCGATCGTCCTGGACTATTTTGAGCAGGTCAGCAAACTGACCGGTCGCAATTACAGACCGTTCGACTACGTCGGTGCGAAAGACGCGGAACATATCATCGTTGCAATGGGCTCGGTTTGCGACACGATCGAAGAGACGATCGAAAACGCATTGCCCAAAGATTCAAAGGTCGGTCTCATAAAGGTTCATCTGTATCGACCGTTCGTCGCGGCGTATTTTCTCAAGGCATTGCCCAAGACTGTGAAAAAAATAACGGTCATTGACCGCACAAAGGAACCCGGCGCACCCGGCGATCCGCTTTACATGGATATCAAGTCGCTTCTGTTTGATCTGCCGAACGCACCGAAGATTTATGCAGGTCGTTACGGTCTCGGATCCAAGGATACGACGCCCGGTATGATTGCTGCGATCTACAAGAACATGAAAGCCGGACGCACGAAGGATCATTTTACGATCGGTATTGACGACGATGTGACGAACACTTCTCTCCCATACAGCGATACCGTTTCGAGCGAACCCGAAGGCACGATCAAGTGCAAGTTCTGGGGACTCGGTTCCGACGGCACGGTCGGCGCGAACAAGACGGCGATCAAGATCATCGGTGACCACACGGATATGTATGCACAGGGTTACTTTTCATACGACTCGAAAAAATCCGGCGGCGTCACGATCTCGCATCTTCGCTTCGGAAAGAAGCCGATCCGTTCCTCCTACCTGATCAACCAAGCGGATTACGTCGCTTGCCACAATCAGGCATACGTCGATCAGTATGACATGCTCAAAGATCTGAAAAAGGGCGGCAAGTTCCTGCTCAATACGGTCTGGAGCCCGGAGGAGCTTGAAGAAAAACTCCCTGCCGCCGTGAAACGGGCGCTCGCTGAGAAGAAAGCGGCGTTTTATATCATCGATGCTGTCAAACTCGGCAGAGAGATCGGACTCGGCAATCGCATCAACATGATCATGCAATCCGCTTTTTTCAAACTGACCGAGGTCATTCCCTTGGACGATGCGGTCAAATACCTCAAACAAGGAATCGTCGCCTCTTACGGTAAGAAGGGGCAACGTATTCTTGACATGAACTTTGCCGCCGTTGACGAAGGGATCAAGAATGCCGTCAAGGTGACAGTCCCGGCGTCTTGGGCAGCGGCAAAAGACAAAGTGGAAGCAAAGAAGAAAGTTCCGGCGTTCATTGAAGAGGTATTGATTCCGATGAACCGTCAGGAAGGCGACGCGCTTCCGGTCAGTAAATTTATCGGCATCGAAGACGGCACATTCCCATCGGGAACGGCGGCCTATGAGAAGCGCGGCGTCGCGGTCAGTGTGCCGCAGTGGGACGGCTCCAAGTGCATTCAGTGCAATCAGTGTTCATTCGTTTGCCCGCATGCGGCGATCCGACCGATTCTCGTGAACGCGAAGGAAATGAAGTCCGCCCCCGCTTCGTTTGAGACGATCCAAGCGTCGGGGAAGGGATTTGAGAATCTGCGTTATCGCATCCAGGTCAGTCCGCTCGATTGTCTGGGCTGCGGAAACTGCGTCGACATCTGCCCCGCAAAGGAAGATCCGCTTACGATGACGGAGAACGGTTGGGCAAAAGAAGAAGAAGCAAACTGGGCGTTTGCGGCTGCAGTGAAGATCAAAGATGATATCACGAGCAAGCTGAGCGTGAAAGGCAGTCAGTTCGCGAAGCCGTATCTCGAATTTAGCGGCGCTTGCGCAGGTTGCGGAGAAACGCCCTACATGAAGGTCATCACACAGCTGTTCGGGGATCGTATGCTCATCGCGAATGCGACCGGATGTTCCTCGATTTGGGGTGCGTCAGCGCCTTCAATGCCCTATACAACGGATGAAAATGGCAGAGGTCCCGCTTGGGCAAACTCGCTGTTCGAAGACAATGCCGAGTATGGACTCGGCATGGTGATCGCCGTCAAACAGATCCGTGAGAAAATTGAAGACCGATTGAATGAACTGCTCGGTGCGGACGTTTCAAGAAAGCTGAAAACGGCTGCAAAAGCATGGATTGAGGGTAAGGATGACAACGATCAAACGCGCAAGGTCAGCGACGATCTGCTGAAAGCACTCGATGCCGAAAAACCGTCGTCCACGGCCGTAAGAACCGCGATTAAGGATATTCTGGCACGTAAAGATTATCTCGTGAAGAAGTCCGTCTGGACGCTCGGCGGCGACGGTTGGGCGTATGACATCGGCTTCGGCGGGCTGGATCATGTGCTCGCTTCGGGCGAAAACATCAACGTGCTCGTTTTCGATACGGAAGTTTATTCGAATACCGGCGGGCAGGCGTCAAAGTCGACCCCCGAGGCGGCAATTGCAAAATTTGCAGCTTCCGGTAAACGGCTCAAAAAGAAGGATCTCGGTATGATGGCTATGTCCTACGGCTACGTGTACGTCGCACAGGTCGGCATGGGCGCAGACAAGAATCAGTTCATGAAAGCGGTCATCGAAGCGGAGAAATATGACGGACCTTCCCTGATCATCGCCTATGCGCCGTGCATCAACCACGGAATGAAAAAGGGCATGGGTAAGTCACAGGAGAACATCAAGGACGCGGTCGACGCCGGTTACTGGCATCTGTTCCGCTATAATCCCGATCTGAAGAAGGCGGGCGGCAATCCGTTCACTCTCGACTCCAAGGAACCGACGGCCAGCTTCCGTGACTTCATCCTCGATCAGGTGCGTTACCGCTCGCTAACATCGGAATTTCCGGATACCGCGGAGTCCCTGTTTGAAGCCACCGAAGTGTCCGCGAAGGAAAGGCTCGATTCGTACAAAAAGCTTGCGCAGGGCTGACGAATCTCGCGTTCGAAGCGTGTGTTTTAAAGATTATTTTAAGGATCGGATTCTAATATATGGTCTATACTGTAGTAGGAGAAACGCAGCGGAGCGATCCGTGAGACGGGAGGACCAAAATGAATCATGACAATAATGGATATGGGCAGGCACCTCATTCAGATCCGTATGCCGGTGGGCAGACACCTTATTCGGATCCGTATGTCGGTGGACAGACAACCCACTTCAATAATCCGTATCCGGGCGCACAAGCCGGTATGGCGGCGCAATCTCAGGCGCAGTTTTGGCAGAGTCCTTCCGAAATTCGTAAAGAGGTGCGCAGGAAACAGAAGGAAGCGCGGAAGGCGGTGCACAGAGCAAAGCGCAGCAATTCCGAGCGTCCCATGATCGGCATCCGGCGCAGCACCTCCGTGATTGCGGTTGCATGCGCTTTGATACTCTGTGTGGGATCCGGGATCGGCGGAGGTCTTCTCGCCACACATCTTGTGGATCCGGTTGTGCCGGTGGTTGCCGGAGACTCCTATACGATCAATCCTGCCAGCGATATCAATACGACGGAAGCGGTCGCAAAGAAGGTTCTGAATTCGGTGGTCGGCATTACTGCTGAAGGGAACACCGTTGATTATTTCGGTCGAACCGCAAGAGCAACGGGTGTCGGAACGGGCATCATTGTGCATGAAGACGGCTACATTCTCACAAATTCCCACGTTGTGTGGGATGGGGAGACGACTTCGATCAAAGTCCTGCTTTCCGACGGCAAGGAAGTGGACGGAGAACTTTTATGGAATGACGACACCATCGATCTCGCGATCATAAAGATCAATGCGAAAGGCCTTGTGCCGACGGAACTCGGCGATTCGGATTTGGTTCAGATCGGTTCTTACGTCGCAGCCATCGGGAATCCCCTTGGCTTGGACTTTAACGGCAGCATCACGCAGGGTGTTGTAAGCGGACTGAACCGCAATATCACCGCCGGCTCGGAGACGAAGACCACAAGGATGGAAGGTCTCATTCAGGTTGATGCAGCGATCAATTCCGGAAACAGCGGCGGTCCGCTGCTGAACAATAGGGGCGAGGTCATCGGTGTCAACACCGCTAAGGCCAGCGCCGAAGGAATGGGCTTTGCAATTCCGATCAATACGGCGAAACCCATTATCGAACGCGTGATTGCAACCGGAAGCTTTGAGCGCGTTTACATGGGTGTCAGCGCATCCAATGCGGAGGAAATCTCCGTGCAATATCCGAATCTGAAGCTTGGCGCTGTCAAAGGTGCCTTCCTTACAAATGTGACGAGCGGATCGCCTGCAGACCTTGCGGGTCTTCGGATGAAGGACATCATCACGGAAGTAAACGGCGTAAAGGTCTTTACGAGCACGGATCTCATCAAAACGCTGCTCTCTTATCAGGCCGGCGATACCGTGACCGTAAAATATCTGCGTGACGGCAGTGAAGAAATCACGACGGTGATCTTGGCACCGCAGTCCGAAGTGTACGGCACAGGCGGCGGCGCAGAAGCGGAACCCGAAGCGCCTGCTACGCCGGGCTACGAACAACCGGTAACGCCCGATGACGGATATGACTGGGGTGACTGGGAAGACTGGTTCGGTCAGATCCCCGGATTTGGCAGATAGCCCTCAAAAAGCGTGAAACCTACAGAAAAAAACATGACATTGGCCCAAAATCTTTGGATTGCGGGCCAAAAATCGTCATAACAGGTCGAATTCTCGTCCGGTTACGGTTTACTTTTATCGGGCTCAGATGGTATAATGTTTCCGGTATTGAGCCGGCGTTGCCGCATAGTTGGAAA
>JAISKP010000104.1 GCA_031260885.1 Eubacteriales Family XIII. Incertae Sedis bacterium | reverse complement strand
CGGAAGACCGCACTTTTCTCATCCCGCAGGACATGAGCTATGATGTCGCTGTGCTCATCGAGCCGTTCTCCGTCGGGACGCATGGCGTTAATGTACCAAACGCGAAACCGGGCGACCATGTCGTCGTCTACGGCGTCGGTCCGATCGGCATCAGCAGCATCAGCGCGCTCATCGCAAAAGGGATCACGCCGGTTGCGGTGGTCCGGAGCAATGCAAAAAGGGCCTTTCTGGAAAAGGCAGGCGCGATTGTTTGCAACATCAATGAAGTGGACAAGTTTGACTTTCTCCGTGAAACCTTTGGAACGACGCTCCACAGGAACCGTTATCCCGCCATCGATGTGGATATCGTCATCGATGCAGCAGGCGGTCCTGAAGTCATCGCGGATTTCCTTCAACTCGGCAAACCGAAGGCAAAACTGTCCGTGATGTCCGTCGTTTTTGATCCGTTCCCGGTTCCGGTGCTCCGCCTGATGAGCATGGAGGCCATCATCATGGGTTCCTGCGGGTTTGACCCGTCGGATATTCGGGAGGTCATAGACAATTTGGATTCCGGCAGAACGCTGATGCCGGAGATCGTCACCAGCCACTACAAACTTGATCAGATCAACGAGGCGATGGAGATGGCGCATGACCATACGCAATCCATCAAAGTCGTCATCGACATGGAATAACAAAATCACGACGAAAAGAAATGAGGGAATGAATCATGACGACGACTAAACGCTTCGCGGACAAAACCGCAATCATCACCGGCGCCGGGAACGGCATGGGACAGGCGACCGCCAGGGTATTTGCCGCAGAGGGCGGCAAAGTTCTCGCTGTAGACATCGCAAAAGAAGCGCTTGACCAATGGAAGGATACAGAAAATGTCTACGCCTTTCCTGCCGATTTAACGAAGGCTGAAGATATCGAGCGGATCGTGGCTGAGGCAGAATCCAGGTTCGGACGTCTGGATGCAATCTGCAATATCGCAGGCATGAACGATTTAAGCTATACGCTTGAGGATACAGACGATGCACGCTGGGACCGCATTTTGGATCTCGATCTGAAAGCGCCGTTCCGGCTGCTGCGCAGGGCGATTCCGTTTATGGTGAAGGGCGGCGGCGGCGCCATCGTCAACATCGGATCCTACGCCGCATTGCGCGGCAACCACGGCCCCAGCTATACGGCGGCCAAAGCAGGTCTTGTCGGCCTGACCAAAAGCATCGCCTTCGCATACGGCAATCAGGGCATCCGCTGCAACATCATTCACCCCGGCGGCATGAAGACGGACATCGGCGAACATTCAGGCGGACAATATCATCCGGAAGGCTCCGAGCGGCTCTCAAAAATGATCCATGCCATGCCGTTCTTCTGCTACGGCGACCCTGTGGAGATTGCCAATGCCTGCCTCTTCCTGTGCGGCGATGAAGCCAAACTGATCAACGGTGCGGAATTATCTGTGGATGCAGGGATGGGTACTTGTTAACGAATCTTCCTGTAACGGAAGCGGAAAGGAAATATTGCAATGAAGATGAAAGCAAGCATTATCCACGGCGCAGGGAATGTCACGGTGGAGGAGCGGGAAGTCGAGCCTTTAGGCGACAATGATGCGATCTTACAAAACCTGGTGGCGAGCGTGTGCGGGACGGATGTCTCCGCCTATCAACATGGAGGCGCTTCGTATCGCATTCATGACGAAGGTGAATTCGGACACGAACTTGTCGGCAAGATCATCGAGCTGGGAAAGAACGTGACTGATTTACACGTCGGACAACGTGTGTTTCCCTACCCGAGTACATGTGCACCAAACGGTGCAAAAGCCTGCACGCTCGGTGGATTTTCCGAGTATGTCCACGTGGCGGATGCAAAGAGCGGGTATAATCTGTTCCCGATCGACAACAGCATCACGGATGAAGATGCGGCGCTGATCGAACCGCTCACGATCGGTTGGCGCGCAGCGATGCGGTGCAACCCCAAAGCCGGGCAAAACGCGATCGTTTTGGGCGCAGGGGGTATCGGCGCTGCAGCCGCATTATGCCTGAAGGCGCAGGGGCTGGACAAGATCCTCGTCGTCGGTCGCGGAGAGGCAAAATTGAACGTGATGCAGGAACTTGGTTTTTCAACCGTCAGCACAAACGATGAAGATTGGAAAGCGCAGGTCGCGGATTATTTCGGTCCTGCCCGCAGTATATCCGGACAGGGCGTAAATGCACAAATTGTGGTGGATGCAGCCGGTTCTGACACGCTGTTCGATGAGATCTTCCCATTGATGCCGATCTTCAGCACCCTCTGCGTCGTTGCGATCTATGGCAAGCCGCATCCGGTGAACCTGATGGCTGTCTCCTACGGGCAGCTGAACATCATCGGCAGCGGCGGACAGTTCCCGGAAGATATTCTTGGCGTCATTGAGATGTTGCAATCAAAGCAGTTTGATGTCAGCAGGCTGATCTCCGGCGTCTATCGTCAAGACGACATTGTCAAGGCGATTGAGGCGGCTGCCGGTTCCGATTCGGTGAAGATCATCATCGATTATCGGTGAAAAATGAATAACAACGAAAGAGGCTGAGATGACTGTTGAACCACAGGTAAATCCATATAGCAAAGCGCCTTCGAAGAAGAAATTGCTCACGTTGATCGGCATCTATGTCGCGGCACTGATCACGCGATTTATTTCGACGAGCACCTTTACGCTCCTGCCGATGATGGCACTTGATATCGGGGGCATGGAGATCTATCCGCTTGCCTCAAGCATCTCCGGGATCCTGGGCATCTGCGCGATGCCGGTTTACGGCTATCTGGGTTCCCGGAATCCGCTGTTCAAGCGGACTTTGCTGATCGGATCCCTGTCCATCGGTACGATCGTGCTGGCGGCCATCTCATTTGCCCGGAGCATGATTATGGTCATCTCTGTCAACTTCTTTTACGGCGTGGTCAGCGCCAGCATCTTTGTTGTGGCTTTTTCGATCATCCGGGATATGTACGACGCCAAACAAGCGGGGATCTATCTGGGGTTTATCAGCACCATGACCAGCATCGGCATGTTGGTCGGCCCGGCTTTGACCGGACTGGTGATCGACACGCTCGGATGGCGTTTTGCTTATCTCTTCTGTTGTTTTTTCCTGCTGATCGCTGTGATTCTGATCGCGTCCGGCGTCAAGATTCGTAAAGAGGATGTGGACGTGCAGAATGGTTCAGTCAGGAGTTTTGACCTGCCGGGCGCGCTTGCGATTACCCTCTTTCTGGCCGGCGTGATTCTGTGCCTTTCCTTCGGCAAGTCCTATATCCCATTTGGCAGTCCGGGCAATTATGTGCTGATCGTCCTCGGCGCTATTTCGCTCATTGCATTGATTCTGATTGTGCGCAGGAAACGGGATAAGGCCTTTATTCCCTCGACCGTTTTTTCGGATCGCAACACCGTTGTGCTTGCGCTGTGTAACCTCTTCATCAATTTCTCCACGATCGCCCTGACCTTTTTTCTGCCGTCGTACATCATCAATGTGCTCAATGGCAGCGCTTTGCAATCTGGGCTGTCCACTGCGATCTATGCGGTCTTCGGCGTCTTTATCTGTCCGTTCCTCGGACGGATGATTGCAAAATCCGGTACCGCACGGGGGATATACACCATCGGCGGCATCGTTAGGATCATCATTACGATCGCCTATATTCTGCTCTTGTCTCCCCAGACGCCCATCTTGCTGGTTTATTTCCTCATGCTGCCCGCAGGATTTTACTCCGCCGTGCAAAATGTATGCAGCACGACGGCTCCGCAGATACAAATCAAAGAGGAGATCCGCTTTCAGTCAAATTCCGTCATTCAGACCGCGCAAAACCTGGGTTCCTCAATCGGCATTTCGATTTACACCGTGGTGATGGCCACCTACGGGCTCGTGGACGGGATGCCGATCGCATTGATCCTGGCGACCATCACAGCAGCGATCGCTGTGATCATTATGCAGTTTGTTCGGAAGCTCTAACGCGGCGATCTGACTCATAATTTTGAAGAAAAACCGATAGCGGAGGTGGAAATGGCAATTATTCAAACGGTTCTCGGGGAGATCGACAGTGCCGATCTCGGTTTTACACTCGCGTATGAGCATTTGTTCTCCGATCTTACGACGCGTGCTCCCGAGGAGCTGAAGGCGATTTTTGAATCTTTTAAGAAGGACAACGTCGGGGAAACGGTAGAAGAATTGATGTTGTATCGGCAGGCCAACGGGAACGCCGTTGTGGACATGACGCCGTATGGGGTCGATGTGATCGACAGACCGCAGAAATTAGCGGAGGCGGCGCGGCAAACCGGTATCCACATCGTCTGCGGCTCGGCATTCTACACGGCGTCTTCATGGACTGAGGAAGAACGTGGGATGAGCATACAAGAAATCGCGGATCTGTATATCTCGGATATTGTGAATGGGTTTGGGTCGACCGGAATCAAGCCCGGCGTGATCGGGGAGATCGGTGTATCGAATCCCATAGAAGCATGTGAGGAGAAATCCCTGAAAGCTGCAGCGCAGGCATCGCTCGTGACGGGACTGACGATCAGCGTACATCCGGGATCCATCGAAGAATCGCCTGCTATGATCGTAAAGATACTGACCGATTATGGCGTTCGCCAGGACAAGATCATCATCGGGCATATGTCGACGACGTTTGCGCCGGACAGACTTGCGGACTTGTTGGCATTCGCTGACATGGGAACCTATTTTGCGTTTGATCAGTTTGCGACACCCGAAAGAAACTATCAGAGCATCGGACGTCCGTACTGGTCGGATGAGGAAGGCGTTCGGGCCATTCGTTTTCTCTGCGAAGCGGGATTCCGCGATAAAATCCTTATATCCTGCGATGAAATCAATACGATGCTAAACGTAGGCAAAGGCGGTCCGGGATACATCTACATCCCGAATGTCATCGTCCCCATGATGCGTGCGCAGGGTATACCGGAAACGGATATCCACGCAATCACAGTCGAAAACCCTGCAAAGGCGTTTGCGATCGGGTGAGGATCATAAGGAAGGGGAACGGCGATTATGAAATCTGGTCTGACTCAGCTTTCCTGTTCCCGCCTTCACCCCATCTTCTAAGCAACCAAATCACAATATGAGTATATGTGCTATAGGTTTTTAACATACTCAATGTACTGAATTGCAGATTTTACGATCGGACGTTTCAGTATGAGTTCATGGAAGTGTTTGTCTCCGCTGATAATAATGTCAATATCAGCAACCAATGCAGCATTGAGTACTGGCGCATCCTTCGGATCGCTTATCAGTTTCTCTGGAGAAATTGGAGCAACCACAAGTTCAAATGATAATTTTGCTAACAGAACATCAATGTCAGCCATCATATGTGGAAATTTCTTTTTAACAACATGATGCAATTCAGAAATATTATAGTCGCTTAAAAATAACTCATGATTTTCTGCCGCATGGAGTAACGCTCTTGATGGGCTACCTTGAGGATATAATAACGCTGAAATCAGGATGTTTGTATCTACAAGAATCCTCAAAGCTACTTACCTTCGCCGTAACGTACGTCATCGACCCACGACTGTATATCATCTTCCGAGGGGGAACCAAGCTTACTTGCAACATTACTGAAAGCGTTTTGCGCCTCAACAATCGCAGCTGCCGAGGCATTTCCGACTGTAATATCACCGTTGCTACGCTTAAGAAACAAGACTTTATCCCCTTCTTTAAGGTTTAATGCTCGACGTATTTCAATCGGAACTGTAATTTGTCCATTTGCGGAAACTCTCGCCAAATTCATCGTCAACCTCCTCAAATATTCTTGAATTTCTTGAATTTCTTGAATTTCTTGAATTAAGTATATCTCAAACCATGAGATATTACAAGCACTCTAACAGACGGTCGCGGACGAAAAGAAAAGATAACGAAAGAAGAATCAGAAAAAGCAGAATTGGAAAAACTCTGCGATAAACTTCAGCAGAAATGTGCAGCGCAAGACACACTGATAAAGGCCTTGCGAACGGAGATTAAAAAGCTGAAAGAACCGATGATGTAATCCTCGATGGCAGCATTGGTCTCACTCCGCAAAAGAAACCTGTACTACCACAAACAAGGAATAGGATATGTACGGTAACTTCGAGTCACCGTTCCCCTAAGTCCTGCCTGCAAATCGATTTCTTCATTGCACAGGCTTATGATCTCGATGCGTGTACCGACGGGATAGCGCGACTTCATCGCATCGACTTTCTCTTTGCTATAATTCATTTGCTCTTTCTCCTTTCCACTTTGCGCTCAGAAATTGAACGCAAA
>JAISKP010000071.1 GCA_031260885.1 Eubacteriales Family XIII. Incertae Sedis bacterium | reverse complement strand
CCGTCAGGGTTAGAACGTCTACGCTGCTCTTCATCGTTTTAATTTTCTCTTTGTGTTTTACACCGAATCGCTGCTCTTCATCGATGACGAGCAGACCCAGATCCCGATATGCAACGTCGGCGGAAAGCAGACGATGCGTGCCGATGACGACATCTACCGTTCCCTTTGCGAGACCGCGTATCGTCTCCATCTGTTCCGCTTTTGTTCTGAACCGGGACATCATTTCAACCGTAAACGGAAAATCCTCAAATCGTTTCGAGAAGGTTTCGTAGTGTTGTCGGGCTAAGATCGTCGTAGGCGCAAGCACCGCCGCCTGTTTCCCATCACAAACGCACTTAAATACCGCGCGCAGCGCCACCTCTGTTTTGCCGTAACCGACATCGCCGCAAAGAAGCCTGTCCATAGGAACCGGTCGTTCCATATCGCGTTTGATGGAGGCAATGCATCTGATTTGGTCATCCGTTTCCTCGTATGGGAATTTGTCTTCAAAGTCCTTTTGCCACACGGTATCCGGGGAAAAGGCAAAGCCCTGCCCTGCCTGCCGTGCCGCGGTAATTGCGACGAGTTCCGCGGCCATCCCTTCGATGTCCGCGCGCGCCCGGGCTTTTGCGTTCTTCCACTCCATCCCGGAGAGTTTATGGATCTTCGGCGCGGTTTCACCACCGCCGATATACTTCTGTACGACGGACATCTGATCGATGGGAACGAACAGCATATCGTTTCCTGCGTATTTGATTTTCAGATAATCCCGTTTATTTCCCTGGACCGTTTTTTCTTCGATTCCGATAAACTTCCCGATGCCGTGTGACTCATGAACGACGAAATCACCGCTTCGAATGTCGTTGAATGAACGAATCGGACTGCGGTCCTTCAGCGTGGGGGCAGTCTTCTTTTTTCGACCGGTGCGGAAGATGTCGCCGTCCCAGAGCCAAACCTTCCGATCCGAGAGGATCTCCGTCCCCGTTTCAAGTTCACCTCGTTCGAATCGGACTCCGGCGCCGACATTCTCTGCCGCAAGTAGTCCTCTGAGGTTGTCGAGTCGCTCATCCGTACTGCATACAATCGTAATCTCGTAATTTTGTTTTACATATCGCTTGATCTCGGAGAGGAAGAGCGTCATGTTTCCGCCCATGACAGCCGGCTGCCGAACAAGCAGATTTTTCTGTTCGGTAATATTTTCCGCGCCTTCCGGGGTTCCTGCAAACACGGTGAAAAAAAAGACGTCATGTTGCCGGTAGAGCCGGTTCAAATCATCCGGTCCGGAGAAACCGTCAAAATCCTTTTTTACAGCCTGTCCGCGCGCAGCCAAAACCTCAAAATCATCGGCTGCTTCCTGATATCTCAGTTCCATCACTTCACGGATGCGATCCGGATCGTCGATCAAGACAGCACCTCCCGAAGGCAGATGGTCAGAAAGAATACAGTAATTTTCCGTGAAATGTGTTATGTAATTCTCCAACAGCTGTCTGTTCGTTCCCGCTTCAATCGATTCCAAAAGCGAATTTCTCCGTGTGTCCAAGGCGATGTCTCGTTCATCGTCATTCGAAGCCTTTGCCGCATTCCGATAGGAATCTTCAATGCTTACGATTGCCGCCTCTTTTTCACGCGGCAGCGGCAGAAACTCAGCCGCAGGATAGACGTAATAGGATGAGATATCCGCGATCGATTTTTGGGATTCCGTCTCAAAAAAACGAATCGATTCGATCTCGTTCCCGAAGAAATCCACGCGGAACGGGTTGTTTGCATCCGGCGCAAAAAGGTCGATAATCCCGCCGCGGACAGCAAACTCACCTTTATTTTCCACGATGCTGACGCGTTCATATCCCATGGCAGAAAGATCTTTCTGCAGATCCGCTTGGTCAAATGACGCGCCGGGGCGCAGTTCGAAGCTGTCCAGTGCAAAGTTTACAACCGGAAGCATTTTTTTGACAGCGCCGGAAACGGGGCAGAGAATCAGCGCACCGTCATTTTTGTGCATCGAAATGAGGGCTTCCAGTCTGGAATTCGGTTCACTGCGACTCTTTGCCTGAAAACTGAAGAAAAACGGATCGTCTTCCGGTAAGATCAGGATCTTTCGGTCTGTAAAAAATGAGAGGTTCTTCGCGACCATGCGTGCACGTTCAAAAGAAGGCGTCACCAACAAACAGGTGTCCTGACGTTCCTGCAGGAGCGCAGCACAGACCGGCGCGATATGTGCACCTGTAAACCCAATAAATTGCAGCTTTTTATACGCCATTGAATTGCAGCATTGCGGCATCAAGACCCTCGGTGACGATCGTCTCGATTGCGGATACCGCTCGTGAAACAGCGGATTCGATCGGTTCTTTCTGCGCAGAATCAAATCCCGACAGGACATAACTCGCAAGCGGAACCTCTCCGCGGTCACCGCCGATTCCGATGCGAACACGCGGAAACTGATCGCTGTTCAGACTGTAAATGATCGACTTCATGCCATTGTGCGTACCGGCACTACCGCTCTTTCGGATGCGTAGCGTCCCCAGCGGGATATCGACATCATCGTAGACGACAATGAGGTCCTCCGGCGGCACGGCAAAATACGCCGATAACGGCGCGATGCTCTCACCGGATAAGTTCATAAAAGTCTGCGGTTTTACAAGCAGGACTTTTTTATCGGCGATGAAACCATCGCCGATGAGCGCTTTATTTTTCAGTTTTCCCACCTTGATGCCGTTTTTTTCTGCCAACAAATCCAGGGTGAGAAAGCCGATATTGTGTTTCGTGTATTCGTATTGTCGACCCGGATTACCGAGCCCTGCGATCAGATACATTCCTACGGATTCCTAACGGTTGTCGAAAATCTTACTGATCGAATCATTCGTGAAGATATTCGTCATCGCACGCGCAAAAAGCGGTGCCACAGAGAGTGTCTTTATTTTATCAATCTGTTTCTCCGGCGGCAACGGTACCGTATTCAGGAGCACCATCTCCTTGATCGCGGATTCCCGAATGCGTTCCACGGCAGGTCCCGAGAGAATGCCATGCGTTGCGCAAGCGTAGACTTCGGTTGCGCCCATGTCAACCAGCGCGTTTGCGGCGTTGCAGATTGTTCCCGCAGTGTCGATCATGTCGTCGACGAGAATACAGTTCTTCCCTTCTATATCCCCAATGATATTCATAATCTCGCTGACGTTTGCCTTTGGACGCCGTTTATCAACGATTGCGATCGGCGCATCCAACGGTTGTGCCATGTTGCGCGCGCGTACGACGCTACCGTGATCGGGCGACACAACGACGAGATCGTTTAGCTTTTTCTTTTTGAAATACTTCACGAGGATCGGCATGCCGAGCAGATGGTCAACAGGGATATCAAAATAACCCTGAATCTGAGACGCATGAAGATCCATGGTCACAACGCGATCCGCACCGGCCGCAGAAATCAGATCTGCGACAAGCTTCGCCGTGATCGGATCCCTTGCCTTTGCTTTGCGATCTTGCCGCGCATAGCCGTAATACGGAATGACGGCATTGATCCGCCCTGCAGACGCACGCTTCATCGCATCGATCATGATCAGAAGCTCCATCAGGTTGTCATTAACCGGATCGCTGGTCGACTGCACGATATAGGTATCAACACCGCGAACGGTTTCCCATAGGCTGACGGAGATTTCGCCGTCGCTGAACTTTGTTACAGTCGATTTTCCGAGCGGCTTCCCGATGATTGTTGAGATTTCCTCCGCGAGTTCAAGATTGGAATTCCCCGTAAAAACCTTGAAATCTCCAAATGCTCCGTTTCTCATATTGCCTACCTTTCTTTTTTTATGCCCTTGCGCTTAACCCAGCCTTCCAAAATCTTCTGTTTCTCCCTGCCAACGCTCAAACTTCCGGCGGGGACATCCCCTGTCACCGTGGTTCCCGCAGCGACATATGCTTCTTCTCCGATCTCGACGGGTGAAATAATATTCACATTGCACCCGATAAATGCGCCGTCGTGTACTTTGGAACGATGCTTTTCCCTGCCGTCATAATTCACAAAAACAACGCCGCATCCGAGATTGATATCCGCTCCCAGATCAGCATCCCCCACATAAGTTAAATGTGAAACCTTCGTGCCGTTTCCGATGCTGGAGTTCTTTATTTCTACAAAATCGCCCACCTTAACACCGTTGCCGATACAGCTGCCCGGTCGCACATAGGCATAGGGTCCGACATTGGTATGTTCACCGACCTTACTGTCGATGATGACCGAGAGCAGCACGGTGGTGCCTGTGCCCACCACAGAACCTATAATGCGTGAATTTTGCAGAATATCGCAGCCGTCGCCGATTTCGGAAGACTCAATCGCGGTACCCTGTCCGATCGTACATCGTGCGCCGATGACGGTGCTGCCACAGATCGAAACGGATTGCTCGATATAGGTATCCGCGCCGATGGATACATCTTCTTCGATATAGACGCTGTCTATATCGCGAAAAATCACACCCCTCGCAGCAAATGTCAGATTTCTGCTTCTGTTCTTTTCCTTCTGTGCTGCGTAGAAGGCGGCATCGACGTCTTTTTCTCTGCTTTGTATTTCGGTAGGTCTGCCCGTCATTTCGGTTCCTCGCGATCCATATCATGCTGCTCCGGAATGCGGTTCCGGTACGTTATTTCAAAAACGAATCTCTGTCGATCTCCAGAATGAGTTCCCCCACTTTATAGATATCGCCGGCGCCCATGGTGATCACGAGGTCGCCCTGCTCCGCGTTGTTGAGCACGAAACTCGCAATTTCATCAAAACTATTGAAATAATATGCCTCCTTGGTCGGATTGTTTTCCTTTATCTTACCGACGATCGTCTTTGAACTGATCTGATGAATATTCTTCTCGCGCGCGGCGTAGATCTCAGCCATCACGATTTTGTCCGCCAGATCGAGCGCTTCGGCAAATTCGTCGTGCAATGCCATCGTCCGCGTATAGGTGTGCGGCTGAAATAGGATCCAAAGCCTGTTGTGCGGCGTATTTCTGGCCGCCTTGATCGTCGCTACAATTTCCGCCGGATGATGCGCATAATCGTCAATAATCCGAATACCACCGCTCGTTTCACCCCGTTCGTCAAAACGGCGCTGCGTTCCTGAAAAATTCTCAAGCGTCTCGGCGATTTCCTTTGGCTTCACACCGATATCAAAGCAGCAGGCGAATGCGGCAAGCGTGTTTGTAATGTTGTGTTCACCGGGAATCGAAAGCTGAAGACGGCAGAGCGTTTCGCCGCCATGCACGATCGAAAATGCCGGCATTCCGTCACTGTTGAATGCGATATCCTGCGCACTGAAATCACATGTATCATCAAATCCGAAGGTGATGACACGTCGATCCAGATCCCGCAGAATGGGACTGACGAACGGATTTGCGGGAAAGGCAATGACCGCGCCGTCCTCCGGAACCAGTCGCGCAAACCGGTCAAAGGACCGAACGATGTGGTCAATATCTTTAAAGTAATCCAAATGATCGGAATCAATGTTCAGAATGATCGCATATCGCGGCGAAAGGTTCAGAAAACTGTCCATGTATTCGCAAGCTTCCGTCACAAAATATTCGCTGTGCCCGAGCCGAACGTTGCCGGATATCTCCGGCAGGTTTCCGCCGACCAGAATCGTCGGGTCATATCCGCTGCGGTTCAAAACCATTGCGATCATCGCCGTCGTCGTCGTCTTTCCATGCGCGCCTGCAATCGCAACACTGTACTTCTTTTTGTTCATGAGGTAACCCAGAAGTTGTGCCCTGGTCACCGCAGGAATACCCTTTTCGGCTGCTGCTTCCAGTTCCGGATTTGTCAGTGGAACAGCAGAAGAATAGACGATCAAATCCGCATCGCCTATATTTTTCGCACGATGCCCAAGATAGACCTGTGCACCCTTTTCAATTAATCTATCGGTGGTTTCACTCTCGTTCATATCCGAACCGGATACGACGTAGCCTTCGTTTAACAGAATCTCGGCAATGGCGGACAAACCGATGCCGCCGATGCCGATACAGTGTACATGTTTTACATCGGTTAAATCCAACATTTCTGCCGCTATCTCCGTATTTTTCTCCTGCATCTATGATATCATATCACATTTCTCATAAAATAGGAACGCACACCGATGAAATGCACGCGAAAAAAATCGGGCACCCTGCAAAAGTGACCTTGGGATAAATTATTCAAATATTCAGAATCTTAATAAAATAATCCTTGATCTCAACGTCCACACATTATATAATGTGCCAATAAACCAAGTTATTGCTGTGTTTGCAAAGAGACAGGGGGCTGCGTGATGGAAATTACCGACATCCGTATTAGAAAGATCAACGATGACGCAAAGATGAAGGCCGTTGTCTCCGTCACCTTCGATGACGAATTTGTCGTACATGATATCAAGATTATTGATGGGCAGAGCGGTCTTTTTATCGCAATGCCGAGCAGAAAAATGGGCGAAGGCGATTTTCGGGATATTGCACATCCCTTGACGTCCGAGACACGCAACAAAATCAAGGATGCTATCTTTGAAAAATATAATGCCCAAGTCGAAAACAAAGAGACATCTTCAGTCGGATTTAACGCGTCTGCCGCTATTCCGTGCGTCTGATATCGGCACCGAGCGCAGTCAGTTTTTCTACAATTCCGGAATAACCCCGATCGATATGATATACATCTGATATTTCAGTTTCTCCCTGTGCGGCAAGCCCTGCCAGAATCAGTGCCGCACCGGCACGCAGGTCAGACGCCTTCACCTGCGCACCCTTCAGAAGACTGTCGCCGGGAATGAATGCACGGCGCCCTTCCTCAATGATGTTTGCCTGCATCTTATTCAATTCTTCGATATGCATAAACCTGTTTTCAAAAACCGTTTCGAAGATCGTGCTGGATCCCGAAACCGTCGTGAGAAAGGCCATAAACTGCGGCTGGATATCCGTTGGAAATCCCGGATACGGCATGGTTTTTATATCTGTCGCCTTTAGAATCCCCTCATCCGCTATGACACGAAGCCCTGTTTCCGTCTCATCCGTCCGAACCCCGCATTCACGCAGCTTTGCGATCATCGGAATCACGTGATTCGGAAGCATATTTGTGATCGTAACATCCCCTCTCGTAATCGCCGCCGCAAGCATGAAGGTGCCGGCTTCTATGCGATCCGGAATCACGGAGTGTTTCGCGCCGTGAAGACGCGTAACGCCTTCGATTTTTATAATATCCGTGCCGGCGCCCTTGATCTTTGCACCCATCTTATTCAGAAAATTGGCAAGATCCACGATCTCCGGTTCCTGTGCCGCATTTTCGATCACGGTCAGACCGTCCGCAAGCGCCGCCGCCATGATAATATTTTCCGTTGCCCCGACACTGGGTGTATCCAGATAAACTTCTTTTCCGACCAGATGCCGACAAACCGCTTCCAGATATTCGTTGCCGAGTTCGTCCGTTTTATTTTCGATCTCCGCACCGAGTGCGAGAAACCCCTTTATATGCTGATCCACCGGCCGTTCACCGATCGCACACCCGCCCGGAAGCGGCACCCGCGCCTGTCCGGTTCTTGCAAGCAGCGGACCCATCGCAAG
>JAISKP010000209.1 GCA_031260885.1 Eubacteriales Family XIII. Incertae Sedis bacterium | reverse complement strand
CGGACGCCGCTTTCTGCCTGCGGCCTCATTGACCCACCCCGGTTCCCCGGAATAGCGCATCTGCTGCAGATGCCAGTGCAGCTGCTCACGCGTCGGTTTTCTCGTATAGTAGATCGAATTGTTGCTCATCTGACGGTGCGCCGCTTCCGCATCGAGGACCCATTTCTCATCCTCTTTCCTGTACAGTCCGCTCTTTGCCGCAATGCTTTCTTCATCGTCCTGATCGAGGAGCACGATCTCAGCGGTGCGTCTCACGCCGCCCACAACCACGTTTTCACCGATGATATTTGCGATGTCAAGGCAGTCGATCGGTTGCAATTTGACCTTCTCCGCCTCCTTTCGTGCGGCCGCCTTTTCTATGATGCGTTCAATCTTAACAAACATGTTCTTCATGCTCTGATGCCCGCTCGCCGTACCGCCGAATGTCTTCAGCCGTTCACCGCGTGAACGCACATGATCATAATTTAAGATCACAGTCTTGATCTTGCGGAATTCCGTGCTGTGGAAGATGCGCAGGAAATATTCCATGGACTGCACCCACCCCTCCTTGCTGTCTCCGATGGTAATCCTTACCGTATCGTTGTGCATGAAGTCGATCGCCGTATTGTCCTGCCTGAGCGACTTGAGCATCGGCGTATACGATTCGTGAATGATTTCGATGTCCGTGCGCACGGGCGGCAGCTTTTCGACGTCTTTCTTCAGAATCCGGATGCCGACGCCGGAGCCGACCATGAGCAGATAGAAGATATCACGGAACGCGGAGAAGCTATCGATCACTTGGAACGAGCAGTTGTAATTTGACATCGGATAATACTTTGAGACATCTGTGCTCCCGACCCAAAATGTGCGACCGGACAGGAACTGCTTCAATTCGAAAATATTCTGATAGAGCTGCTCTGCCTCGGCGCGCGTCGTCGGAACAAGACTGCAGTTGTACTCCACCGATCGGCGAACGGTCTCCCACCAGTATTCGCGACGCTGTTCCTCCGGCTGCCATCTTGAATAGGTCCTGTAATAAACAAAGCTTCCGAGTTGGTTCATGGGCGAAGGCATGTGCTTATACCTACTGACGAACTCGTCGCTGATCACACGACCGTCCCGCCTTTTACGGGCGTCACGCGTCTTGTCCCGTTCATAACGGTAGATGATAAATTTCTTCGCCACAGACTTCCGTTCGCTTTCCATCAGGAAGTCCTCCACGAGATCCTGAATATCCTCGACGTTCACATCGCGGCTACTCCGGCTGGTCTGCTTTTCGATTGCATGGACGATGTCTGCCGCAAGCTGCTCGTCAACGCCCTCCGTCGTTTCGAGCATCGCATTTTTGATCGCATTGAATATTTTATTGCCGTTGAACTCGACGGGCGTACCGTCGCGTTTGATCACCATTGTCATTTTTATTACCTCTCTCCCCAGTTTTGAACGATTTTATACGATATCGCAAGCCTCTCGGGCTCACGGCACAAACCTCAATACCTTGTATGGTTTTTAGTTTATATACACATTATATGGTATCATGCAGCGCTTTTCAATTGCGAACATATTACTTTTTGAAAAGTATGATATAATTAATTTTGAATTTCAAGGGAAAGAGGATATACATATGGGAAGCACACTGGCTTATAAAATTCTAAAGAACCATCTGGTTTCAGGGGAACTGAATCCGGGGAAAGAAATTACGATTCGAATCGACCAAACGCTGACACAGGACAGCACCGGAACGATGGTTTACCTGCAGCTCGAAGCGATGGATGCCGAAAAGGTGAAAACGGAAATTTCCGTAGCATATGTTGACCACAATACGCTTCAGACCGGCTTTGAAAACGCCGATGATCACGCGTTTATCGAAAGCGTAGCCAAGCGCCACGGGATCATTTTTTCCAAACCGGGCGGCGGCATCTGCCACCAGTTGCATCTGGAAAACTACGGTATTCCGGGGAAAACGCTCCTCGGATCCGACAGTCACACGCCGACAGGCGGCGGGCTTGGCATGATTGCGATCGGCGCGGGCGGACTCGACGTTGCCGTCGCAATGGCAAAAGGAACCTACAGCCTCACCGTTCCGAAAATGATCGGCGTGAAGCTGACAGGGGAACTGCGTCCATGGGTATCGGCGAAGGATGTCATCCTCTATGTTCTGAAAGAACTTTCCGTAAAGGGCGGTGTGGGGAAAATCGTCGAGTATTTCGGGGACGGCGTGAAGTCGCTCTCCGTCACAGACCGTGCGACGATTGCAAACATGGGTGCGGAGCTCGGTGCAACGACATCGGTCTTCCCAAGCGACGAAAATACAAAGGATTACTTGGTATCGCAGGATCGCGGAATCGACTTTATTCCCCTTTCGGCAGACGAAGACGCTGTGTATGACGAAATTCTGAATGTCGATCTCTCCGCATTGACGCCGCTTGCAGCTATGCCGCACAGTCCCGACAATGTCCGGGAGGTCTCGGAGATCGGCAGCATCAAGGTCGACCAAGTTGCGATCGGCAGCTGCACGAATTCATCCTATACGGATCTGATGAAGGTCGCACAGATTCTGAACGGACGCCGCGTCCATCCGGAAGTGAGCCTGGTCATCTCGCCGGGTTCCGCAAAGATCCTCTCAAAGCTCGCAAGCAACGGAGCGCTCGCAACGCTCATAGACGCCGGCGCACGCATTATCGAAAATGCCTGCGGTCCGTGTATCGGCATGGGACAATCGCCAAAGAGCGGTGCCGTATCCCTCCGAACTTTTAACAGAAACTTCAAGGGCAGAAGCGGAACACTGGATGCGGATGTTTACCTCGTCAGCCCGGAAACAGCTGCGCTCTCTGCGGTCACGGGCGTCCTGACAGGCGGCAGTGCCGCAAGCAGTGCGCTCGGCATCACGCTGAAAGCCATCCCCCCCGAAACGTTTGAGAAGAACGTCAACTTTGTGATCAGTCCGGATGGCTATAATACCGAAAACACCGATGTCATTATGGGACCGAATATCAAACCGTTTCCCCAAAACACCGCACTCACAGACCGTGTGTCCGGAAAGGTCGTCCTTCATGCGGGGGACAACATTACAACCGATGACATCATGCCCTCCGATTCGAGGTTGCTTCCTTACCGTTCCAACATTCCCTATCTCGCCAACTTTTGTTTTGAGAAGATCGACACGGGATTTGCAGCCAGAGCGATGGACGCCGGTCAAGGCGTTATCATCGGCGGCGAAAACTACGGTCAGGGTTCCAGCCGCGAACACGCGGCGCTCGCGCCGCTTTATCTCGGCATCAAATTTGTCATTGCAAAGTCCTTTGCGCGCATACACCGTTCAAATCTCATCAACAGCGGCATCCTGCCGCTCGTATTCAGAGATCATTCGGATTACGAAAAGATCCGCGTGGGTGCAAATCTTGTGATTGAAAATGCGACCGAACAGATCGGTCAGGAGACGCTTACGATCCGTGATGCGGATTCGGGAAGGGAATATATCGTCATGCCCGAGCTGTCCGAACTCGAAAATCAAATGATTCTCGCCGGCGGCAAGATCAATCTGATCAAGCAGTCTTAGAATCGCTTCTCGGAACTTTACGGTCTTCCAATGCCGGATCAAAAAACACTACCATCAGAATTGGCTGCAAAACTCAGGAGAGACATCCTGAGCGGAAAGATCGCACCCGGCGTCAGGCTCACGGAGATTTTCTTCAGCGAAAAGTATGCTGTCAGCAGAACGCCCGTACGAGAGGCGCTTCGGGAATTGGGAAATGAACAGCTGATCAAATTGCTTCCAAACCGAGGTGCCGTCGTCGTCGGACTTTCGAAAGCGGATATTCGAGATCTCTATCAGATCCGCGAACAGCTTGAAGTTCAGGCAGCACGATGGGCTGCCGTCCGGTTTGAACAGGAAGAACTGGAGGCGATTGAACAAACGCTTGAATTCATGGAGTTTTATACACGCCGCAAGGATGCAGGACGCATTCGGGAACTCGGCGTAATCTTTCATCAGAACATTCGGGATGCCGCGCACAACAGGCAGTTATGCAGAGAACTCACACTTTACCATACCTATTTGAATGAAAGTAAACATACGCGGCGCATCGCTGCCGCGGATCTCGATGCGATCTACAGCGAACATGCAATGATCTTCGAAGCGATCGCTTCAAGCGATGCAGACGCCGGCAGCTGCGCGATGCAGCTGCATATCCAAAATGCGCAGCTGCGGGCTTTGTGAAAGCATTGCGAGTTCGAGCAATCCGCTCTACCTAAATATATGGGAGTCGAACTTTGTCGACTCCCATATATTTATCGTTTTACGCTGCCGCTCGGCGCACCGCTGTTTGGTACTGCGTTATAGACCGGCGTGCCGGGAACTCTTTTGATCTTGGGCGCTTTCTTGTTCAGGATTCCGCCGATGATGATCAGAAGCGGGCAGATGAGACTGAAAACGATACCGATGATGTTATCGACAATAATATATGGGGGAAAACTTACATTGGCCGCCATCATTCTGATGATCTGGATGATGTTGAATACTTCTTCGACAAGGATCGCTGCGGAAATAATGATCCCGAAGATCAGCGTGAAATTCGCCCCGCTCTTCTTACCGGCTTTTACAATGATAATGATCGCTATCACTGCCAGAATCAGATAATTTCCTATATTTACCAGCGCTGTAGGCCAATACACAGGTGAAGCATAGGGATTGACGCCATTTTCTATGGCACTCTTGAATAATAAATCCGATACCGGCCATAATACGTTATAGGCACCGAACCAACCGATGATTCTGTCGGCGAACTGCGCAATGACACCTGCACC
>JAISKP010000217.1 GCA_031260885.1 Eubacteriales Family XIII. Incertae Sedis bacterium | reverse complement strand
GTTAACGAAGTTGTCCAAAGTGCCGCTCGTTTTATTTAAAGTAAATGTCCATTTTTTGTTGGGGCGTCTGATGTGTCTGTGTCGCCGCCGTCCGCTCCACGGAATCGTAACAATTCACTTGCCTAATTGTGAATTATGTAACAAACTGTATGTATGGAAAAAGTGGAACTCGGCAAAACCGGTATTTTCGTAACGCCCGTCGGCATGGGCGTGCTCACGATCGGCAGAACACAGCTTGATCTGCCGCTTGCCACAGGTGCGGCAATCGTTCGGCATGCGCTGAAACAGGGGATCAACTTCCTCGATACCGCAGAATTATATGAAACCTACCCCTATATCAGAGCAGCGCTGGACGGCACGGACATGAAACCTGTCATCGCCTCGAAATCGCAGGCCAAGACTTACGATAAAATGAAAAAATCCATCGAAGACATGCGCCTTGCGCTCGATCTTGATGTCATCGACATCTTTTTAATGCACGAGGTCCGCGAAGCGCCTGACTTTGAATCGCGGGAAGGCGCATGGGCGTGCCTGAACGAGTATAAAGCAAAGAAAATCATCAAAGCAATCGGTCTTTCCACGCATTACACGGACGTCGCGGAGATGAACGCAGCGCTGCCGGAGTCCGATCTCCTCTTTGCGCTGATCAACAAGGAAAGCCTGGGCATAAGAACCGGAAAAGGCTTTGGAACGAAAGAAGCCATGGTGGCAGCAATTCAAAGAAATGCCGACCGCGGGAAAGGCGTCTTCGCGATGAAAGCCTTCGGCGGCGGTAATCTGATCGGCAGCTACCTTGAATGCCTCGATTATGTAAATGGAATTCCGGGCATCAACAGCATCATGGTCGGCATCAGCAGCAACGAAGACATCGATCGTCTGGTGGAATATGCGGAAGGACGACTGCCCAGAGGTTACATGCCTGATCTGAAAGAAAAGAAAATCAGAATTGACCAGTGGGACTGTGAAGGCTGCGGTGCCTGTCGGGAAATCTGTCCAAACAAGGCGATCTTTAGACAATCAAACGGCATCATGAACGTAAACCACGCCCAATGCCTCACCTGCGGCTACTGCGCCCCGGTCTGTCCCGTAAGAGCCATCATCCTGTATTAGGACAAGAAGTCTGCATAAGATCGCGTGGATTGTTCGAACCTGCCTTCTGTTTCAAAAATCCGAACTTTGAAGTCCTAATTGCTCACGACGTTAATCGGGTTTCCGTTTATATAAGCCGCCAAGCTATCCACGGCGATATCCATCAGTCGCTGCCGACTCTCCTTTGGCGCCCACGAAATATGCGGCGTCAGGATGCAATTTTTCGCTTTCAGCAGCGGATTGTCGCCTTGAATAGGCTCAGCGGATACCACATCCAGACCGGCAGCATAAACCTTTCCGCTGTTCAGTGCATCCGCGAGATCCTGCTCTACGATCAGCGGTCCGCGTGAATTGTTCAGGATGATGACGCCGTCCTTCATCTTCGCAATGCTATTTTTGTTCACGATACCTTCCGTAGATGGGAACAGCGGACAGTGAAGACTGATGACGTCGGACTGCGCATAAAGTTCATCCAATGTAACAAATTCAACGACATCCCTGTCAAAATTGCCGGGGAATTCATCGTAGGCAATGACCTTCATGCCAAGCGCCTTCGCGATCCGACCGGTCGTCTGGCCGATCCGTCCGAAGCCGATGATGCCGATCGTTTTTCCGGCGAGCTCGATCAGCGGATAATCCCAGAAGCACCAGTCGATATTATTTTCCCAGCGCCCGGCATATACAGCCGCGCTGTGATGTCCGATATGGTGACAGATTTCCAATAAAAGCGCAATCGCAAACTGCCCTACGGCGTCGGTGCCATAGGTGGGAATATTCGTTACCGTAACGCCCTTTTCTTTTGCCGCGACCACATCCACGACATTATATCCCGTAGCCAGCACGCCGACGTATTTTACGCTCGGGCAGGCATTTAGGGTTTCTCCTGAAATCGGCGTCTTGTTGATAATAACTGCGTCGGCATCGCCGATGCGCCCGATGATCTGGTCTGCGGGCGTGCGGTCATAAACGGTGAGCGCCCCGAGTTTTTCAAGACCGTCCCAACTCAGATCGCCGGGATTTTCGGTATACCCGTCTAAAATGACAATTTTCATGATTGTATCCTCCGGTGATTTATGCTGTCAGTTCCTAAGGCATCGCGGATTGCTCGAACCCGTCCATCCGCGATACCTTAACTGCGTTTTAATCCTCAAGCAGTGCCCAAGCGCGGTTCAGCACCCGTTTTGCATTTGCGATCACCGCTTCGGGATCCTCGTCTTTCCACGGCTTTACTTCAAAGGAAAGGACGTATGGCGCCTCTGCGTTAAAGAAACCTTCCGTTTTCAGTACGCGCAGGAAATCCAATACCTGAGCGGTATCGTTTGCACTGCCCGGGAATCCAAATCGCTGGTGTTCATCGCCATAACCGACTTTTGAGGGATCGTCACAGACGGTGTTGCCGATGTGGAAGTGGGTCAGATACGGACGCAGCGTACGCACTACAAATTCGCTGGTCTCATAGGTCATCGGGATGTGTGAAAGGTCTATCAATAAGCCGAAATTGCTGTGTGTTGTGCGCATATCCGCCGCAAACTGCGCCGCATACGGCGCGGGACCGATCAAAGACGCCTTTGCGATGTCATAGTCAAACACCTCCAATTCCACGTTCATGTCTTTTGTCTTGGCATAATCGCAGAGATTGCGCGTGGTCTTCAGCAACTGATCATAGGACTGTCTGCGGGTTGCCTGCTCCCATTTTCCGGACAGAAACGCGATGCCACGGGCACCCAACTCTTCCGCTTCGTCGATGGCTGCAAGAAGCGTATCTTCGGCTTTTTTGCGCTCGGACTCATCCGGATGATTTGGATTTAGACCGGTGGTCAAAAGACGGGGTTGCGCACCGTAACAGACATTGATATGAGAGGTTGTCAAAAGTGCCGCAACTTCTGACCGCTTATCGGCATCCTTGATCCAGTTGATCTCGATGGCATCGAAATAATCATCCGTAGCGATCTTCCTGATGTTTTCAAGTGTTTCCGGATCTTCGCCGCGAAGCAGCGTTGGATACGCCATAAACGCGACAATACCGACCTGAAAATACTTTTTTATGGAATCCTTCATATAATACAGCTCCCTTTCAATAAAAAGTACAAAAACACACGATCGATCTTAGTAAACAAACTCTTTGCAATTATTCAACGCGCCGCCCATGGAGCAATCCACGTTCGGGTCACAGACAATATCAATGACCGCCGGTTTTCCGCTCTTCACCGCGCGATCCAGTGCGGCGGGAATATCCGCAGGATCAAAAACCCGTTCTCCATAACAGGCAAAGCCCTCCGCGATCTTGACATAATCGATCAGCCCCTGATTCTCCGGCATCGCTACATCGCATTCATACCCATAGCCGTACTTTTGGTTCTGACGGATCAACCCGAGATAGGCATTGTTTACAACAACGACAATAACAGGTATTTTGTTAACCGCACACACCGCCAATTCCTGGATGTGGAATGTAAAACCAAAATCGCCCATGACTGCTACGCCACGCTTCCCGGTTGCAATAGACGCACCGAATGCCGCAGGAATGTCATATCCGAGACAGCCTGCTCCGCCCGAAGGTATGTATCCGCGCGGAAGATCGATGTCCTGAAGTTGACCGGACCAGATCTGCGTGATCCCGCAACCGGTGGTGAAAACGACCTCGTTTCCGAAGAAATTGTTCAGTTCACTGAATACGCGGTGCGGGTTGATGGGCTGAACATCGTAATCCACCTTGCGCGCCAGTTCCCTGCGAAGCGCCGGGATATTCGCAGCGTCCACATGGTTGCTCTTTTGCCCGCTTTTTGCAGCTTCGGACAGCAGTGCGTCAATGGTCTTCCCGGCGTCGGCGACAATGCCGAGATCTGCAGGAAAGATCTTACCGATTTCACCGGCTTCAATATTGATGTGAATAAACTTACGATCTCCGCGGTAAACATCGATCGCCCCCGTGTGGCGGTCGGTGAAACGACAGCCGATCCCAAGCACTAAATCGGAATCCAAAAATACCTTATTACCGATGGGCTGACCGACCTGGATCCCACAGTGACCCGCGTTCAGCGGATGATCTATGGGGATACCGCCCTTTGCCATGTAGGTCGTAATCACAGGCAAGTTGAGCATCTCGGCAAGCCTGACACAGGCCTCCGTTGCATTTGCCAGCACGACGCCGCCGCCCATGAGCAACAGTGGATTTTTTGCAGCGTTGATCAGTTCAAGAGCCTTTGTAATGTCCTCAGCCTTCGGTGCGGGAATTTCATAGCTTTGCGGTCTATAATCAGCAGGGCTGAAATCGATCTCTGCGTTCTGTACGTCGAGCGGCAGATCGATGACGACCGGACCCGGCTTCCCCTCACGGGCGACCCGAAAAGCTTCCGAAACAGTCTCAACCGCCTTGGCAGGATCGGTGATCTGATAGGTTTTCTTTGCAATCGGCTCGCAGATTTTGGCGATGTCCACGCACTGGAAGGCGTCTTTTCCAAGTTGCGCTGTGACAGCCTGACCGGTAATCGCGATTACCGGAATGCTGTCGATATTACAGGTATAGATGCCGGTAACAAAGTTTGTGGCACCGGGACCGGAGGTGCACAATGCAACGGCAATTTTCCCGCTTGCCCTGAAATGCGCACCGGCAGCGTGCACACAGGCTTCTTCGTGGCGATGACAAAAATGCTTGATTTTCGAATCGCCGATATATTTGTAAAATCCGTTGATCCCCGCTCCGGGGATCCCGTATGCGGTATCGATTCCTTCGATTTCCAGAACTCTGACAATTGCTTCCGATACATTCATGTGAAGATCCTCCTAAATCGTGATTCCTGATCATGACATCTGATAATTACAATGCTACAATAATGATTTTTTTAGAAATTTTCTCCGTTCCAACCCCAATAAGGCGTCGGGAAATAAGCCACATAGATCCGATCCGGCGAGATCGACAGCAATTCGGAGACAATTTCTGTCGCTTTGGCGGTAAACAGCGCATAGATTTCGGAAGTGTTGTCGCCGTAGAGCATTACTTGAACGAAGGCGGTATTCCCGGATTCTCCGGCGAAAGCCAGCGTTTGGTTTTCTTTAATATCCACCATCAACCACTGTTCCGTTTTCTCCGGTAAAATTTCGATCCCCTTACCGAAACGGGCGATGAGTTGTTCCTGTGTCCCGGCGCTGACCGCCTGTGACGTTTGTACTGAAATATACGGCATATGCTCAATTCTCCTTCTGAATTTAAATCTGTTTACACCAAAACCACATTTACGCCCGCATCCTTCAGTTGGGCGATCGTCTCAGGATTCACCTCAACCCCCGTGATGATCGTATTCACTTCATTGATGCCGCATACGTTTAAAAAGTCAATTGTTTCAAACTTTGAGTGATCGACCAACAGAATGGTTTTCTTTGCCGACCGGATCATGCTTTTTTTGATCAGGATTTCATCCATGCTGTAGCACATGCATCCGTGCTGCGGGTCGACGGCGTCGACCGCAAGGAAAAATATGTCCGCGTGGATTTCGCTGAAAAACTTTTCGGCAAAATAACCGATTACAGTGTTCGAACTTACCTTATACGCTCCGCTCGACACAACCAAATTGATGTTGTCCATTGTTCCCAATTCTTTTACGATGTTGAGGTCGTAGGTCGCGACAACGAGAGAAGCATATCGATCCAACAGTTTCGCGAGTTCCACGGTGGTGGTTCCCTCGTCAAGCAAAATGGTGTCCTTCTCCTCGATATAGTTCAGCGCCGCGTTCGCAATTCTGCGCTTTTCTTCTCTGTGCAGGCTTTTGCGCGGTTCGAAGTCCGGGACGATTGCCGTGTCGTCGTGCTTGGACACGGCGCCGCCTCTGGTTCTGGTCAGTTTATTCGTGATCTCCAAATCGAGTAAATCCCTGCGAATCGTTGAGCGAGAAACCTGAAGCGCTGCCATTAATTCTTCAATACTGATGAAATTGTTTTGTTCTACCAAAGCTAAAATGTTGTTGTGCCGTTCAATTTGTAACACGATGGATTATGCCTCCCCTTCATGATGATTTGAACACTGTGTCTGCAAATGATTCGCTTGGCGCAAGGCTCCAACTGAGAATCGCCGTGACAGCTCCTGTGTTGGTGACCTCATGAGGAACTGCCTCGGGAATCAAAATGGCGTCGCCTTCCTGAAGATCGTAGGTTGCCTCATCGTTCACTTCGGACGCGGGCGTCCGCATGCGAACCTGTCCTTTTACCACAAACCAAATTTCATCCGAATTTTTATGACCCCAATCCGTTTCACCGGTTTCGCCGGGTTCCAGCGTGGATGTCCCGAGTGTAAGACGGTCCGTGATGAAATATTCCCGGCAGAGTTCGGGACCGCCCCAAGAGATTTCAGCCTCACTTTGGCGTTTGATTACAGCATTCATAAGTTGTTTTGCTCCTCACAATTATACAAGCACGGCACCTCGATTTCAACGAGTGAAAAAAGGCGCGTTACTCCAGATTATCATCCCGTCCTGCGCCGTAGCCTTCCGTACCCTTCATATACGAATCCGGGTTGAGATCTTCCGGCTTCAACGCATGGATCTCGCCGATCAGCTTCGCATAGATGATCTTCTGCGCGATTTGCTCCAGAAAGTAGGAGTATCTGTAGGCGACTTCAAACGTCGGACCAACGGTGACCGCACCGTGATTCGCCATGATAACGGCATTCTTGCTGCCGAGCGCCTCCACGATGTATGCACCCATTTTAACGTCTCCGGCGGGCGCGTACTTGGCTACGTTGACTTCACCGCCCAAATTGCCCATCTGCTCTGCGAGCGCGAGTGGAATCGTCTCGTGCGTGATCGCAAAGACGGATGCCCACAGCGGATGGCTGTGCACGATCGCGTGGACATCGGGACGCGCACGGTAAATCCCCAGATGCATGGGCAGCTCGATCGTCGCCAAAGCCCACGGTGAAATGTTCGTCCCGTCCGGTTCGTGGACGGAAACATCATGTGCTGCAAATGTGCTAAAGTCCGTTTCTGCAAATGGCATACCCACCAAGGATCCGGAGACATAGATCAACCCGGTGATCGGATCGCGAAGGCTGACATCTCCGGAAGTTCCGGACGGCGTAAACCCCTTTTCAAGCAGACCGCGCGTTTCCTGTGCAACCAAGTCCAGATAGTGACGGCTGATTCTCGGATCCATTTCGATTGACATAGCGTTTCCCTTCTGTATCTGTTTGTCTGTGATACACTGCATTCAACAAGGAATTAGATGTTTTTTATGTTCGTAGCATTTATCTCCTGTTTTCTTCTTTTAAAATACCGCGAAATCACGGGACCGATCAAGAACAGGAAAGCAATGGTTATAAGAACTACTGCGATCGGCTTCTCCATGATGCCTGCGAAACTGCCGCCGGATGCGATCAATCCGGTCGTCATATTGCTTTCAATCAAGATGCCCAAGATATAGCCCATGATGGGCGGAAACATGTCAAAGCCCAGTCTTTCAAATAAGAATCCGGCAATACCAAAGATCAACATGACCCACACATCGAACATGCGGTTGTTGATCGTATAGACCCCCAGCACGCAGCACAGTAAAATCGCCGGGAACAGATAGGACATTTTCACATCGAGCAGTTTTACAAACCCGACCATGATCCCCTGTTCGAGCAGATACATCACGATGTTCGCAAAGAAATATGCGACCATGATCCCCCCGATGATCTCCGGATGATCGACGAACAAGATCGGTCCGGGCCGAAGACCGTGAATCATCAGACCGCCGATGAGCGCCGCCGTGACCGTATCGCCGGGGATTCCAAGCGTGATCAGGGGAATGAGGGCACCGCCGTTGACCGCGTTGTTGGCCGTTTCCGATGCCGCGATGCCCGGACCGTATCCGGTTCCGAACTTTTCAGGCGTCTTCGACAGGGATTTGGTATGATTGTAAGTAATCATCGAAGCCACCGTCTGTCCGATTGCGGGAACGATGCCGATGACCGTCCCGTAGATGGAGCCCAATGTAATGGGGACGGCACAGCCCTCCATTTCCTTTCGAGATGGCGGTTTTAATGAGAATTTCTTGATCTCGATCTTCGTCTTCGGTCTGCCGAGTTCACGGGTTTGTAGCAGAATTTCAGCGACGGCGAACAGTCCCATACAGACGGCGGTATCATTCAAACCGCCTAAGAGCTGCCAATGACCGAAGGTAAGCCTGGTAACCCCGGATACGGGATCAAGCCCGATCGCCCCCCAGACCATACCAAAGAGCACACCGATAATTCCTTTCGCAAGGCTGTTGCTGCACATGCCGATGACAACGGCCAGCCCCATGATGCCGATTGCAAAGACTTCCCAGCTACCGAACATCAAAGCCATTTTGGCGAGCGGCGGCGCGATGAAGATCAAGGCAAATGCGGAAAATATTCCACCGAGCATCGAGCAAAAGACCCCGATGCCCAGCGCAGTGCCGGGCCTTCCTTTCTTAGCCATGGGATATCCATCCCATGTGGTGATAACCGAAGAAGGCGTCCCCGGAATATTGATCGTACAGGCAGCGATCAAGCCGCCGCTGATTCCGCCGACATATTCACTGATCAGAAGCGTCAAGCCCTGAACAGGCGACATCCCATAAGTGAACGGAATGAGCAGAATGACGCCTAACGTTGCCGTGAGCCCGGGAATGCATCCAAAAATAATTCCGAACAGATTCCCGGCGATCAACAGAACGATCGTGAGCGGATCAGAGAATATATACGTAAAACCTTCTGATAGATATAACATGATTCTTACCTCTTATTCCAGGGGCGGCATGGAAGAAACGCGTTTACTCATCTTCCATATTTTCAAAGAACGGTTTCAGGAAGGATTCCTGAGCCTTCATGTCTTTGAAAGCCTGTTCTCCGGGTACGAAATTTGTGATCAGACCGAAACTCGTCATGCGCTCAACGAACTCGTCGTTCGCGAGAACTTTCTCCATTGCATCCTGCAGATATTTTACGATTTCGGCAGGGGTCCCCGGAGGCGCATAAAATCCTCTGGGCGAGTAGGATGAATAATCTACGCCTTTTTCGAGCGTGGTCGGCACGTCGGGTGCCCACTCAAGACGCTCTTTTGCGATTGCAAGAAGCGGAATGACATCCCCGGCCTCGATGCTGCCGGCGATTTCCGTTGTCGTGTTTGTGCTCATCTGAACATGGTTTCCGAGCAATGCGACATTTCCCGAAGATCCGCTGTCATAGGGGACAACCGTTACAACGTCTTTGATGCCCAGTCCTTCCAATACGAGATTCGTTTCAGCGAAGTCGATGCCCTGACCGCCTGAACAACTCCATTTGACGTCACCGGGATGTGCTTTTGCATATTCGACCATATCCTCGATCGTCTTCCAGCCGCTCTCCTTGTTCGTAACAACGAAGTTGAAATCGCCGACCAGATAGCAGATGGTCTCCATCTCCTCATAGAGTGAGATATCGGTGGCGCCGCTCATCGAAAAACCCATCAAATCCTGAGCACTCTGCACCAAAATGGAATATCCGTCCGCATTGGCGTTAAATGCTTCCATTGTGCCCACCAAACCGTTGGCACCTTCCATATTGACGGCAACCATGTCCACCGGAATGTCGATGGCTTGTATCATTGCACGCGCCAGCGTATCACTGCCGCCACCCGGCGCATACGGCACATAAACTTTAATTGTTTGTTTTGGATAATCTGCAGCTGAGCTGTTCCCGCCGCATCCTGCAAGCGCCAAAACCATTACGATAACGATCGCGATCGATAAAAATCCTTTAAGTTTCACGAGATACCATCCTTTCAAATATCACAAGTTACTACAAAATACAAATTCTGCGATTAAGAAGCCATTATGGTAGCTGAGCATCCAGAAATTGTGTGAACACAACCCACAAGAATAAAGTGATGACCACAGCGTAAATCACGCTTGTGATCAGGCTCTTTTTACGAGCTTCAGCTGATATCGGTGCAACAGGCACCGGCACGGCACCCTCTTCCCCGGAATCGGAGCGCTCTTGAGCCGCCTTTTCAGCCAAAGTTTCAGCCGCCTTTATAGCTTCTTTTCGCTTATAGACGAGGTTGATAAACAGAATCATCAGAAATGTTGCCGGCATAAAAGTGATGATGGGCATGATGATGCAATAGACAAGCAATGCCAATATCGTCATCCATGCTTCAAATCCCACGTTTAACTGGATTTTCTGAATGACGTTCGTCCGCTGAAAATTGAGTGATGTCAAAAGCAGAATGACGGAAAAAATGCTTATTCCCATCCCAAGCATCTTCAGGTAAGTTGAAGGTTGTGCCCAATAGCCCCCCAAATTGCTCATTTCTTTGCCAACCAAACCGTCATTCAGGAGCAAAAAGAGTCCAAGCGCTAAAAATATCACGCCAAGCAGAAAATCGGGATGATTTTTAATTATATGTATCTTTTTCGGTTCCACAATCTCTATTACACCTCCACGATATGAATATAGCCCGCAAAAGCTTCCTGCCCATACTTTTGCTAAAATAGAATCTGCCAATATTACGATCCATTTTACAGTCCGATTTTATGACCCTCCTTTCACGCACAGACCGTGATGTACGGATCTCCATCCGTAGTGCTGCTCCAAGATCGGCGCAATTGCTTCAAATGATTTTTCCGCAGCGGTTTTTTGATCCGGTATGGAATATACTTCCAGGACAAAAGGTCCCGTATAGCCGGTTTTTGCGAGCTGAGCGATGAAGGATTCAAAGGGTTTTATGTCAAGATAGCCCGGATAATCTCTTTCTTTCTCGGACAGATGAATGTGGGCAACGTCCGCAGCTGCAAACCGTTCTACCGCGTCCGCAATGGAATCTTCCTCAAAACACATGGCGGAATAATCCATCATGACCTTAAAGTTTTCCTGATCGAGCGCATTTTTCACCTTCACGCCGTCCGCGATGGTGTTGATATAGTTTTCATCCGGTTTTTCAATCGGTTCGATTAGGATATCGACATTTTTTCGAATCGCATATGCGCTGACCTCCCGAAACGCATTGATTGCCGGTGTGTCATCAAGGCCATTTTTCGGATCCAGCATGCCTCGAACCCTTCCGATATTGACGTTTGCACCGAGGATGGCTGCAAAATCGATGATTTCCTTGACGCGGTTGATTGCCCTACGGCGGATCTGTTCATCGGAATCCAGAAACGTAAGACCGAGCGTACCGGCAACTTCACCGGTACACACCATCACTGCGCGCATATGATTTTGATTCAGTATTTTCAGATAAGCTTCTGCATTCAGTTGTTTCGGGTCTACGCTCATAAATTCGACAGCATCGTAGCCGATTTCTTTCAGCAGTTTGATGTTTTGCTCGACATCTCCGTACAGGCAGGTGAGATCAGCGGAATAAGAAACCTCCGGTGTCGCGATCTGATATCCTAAACATACAGGGTGCCTCATAGTACAGTCTCCAAACAGTCTTCTCTAAAATTATTTCTAAAATCCTTTTTCACGTCAGTTGATCGAATCCATCAGATCGATCAGGGCAATCAGGTTTTCTCTGAAAGAGCCGTCTTTGACAAATGTGCCGTTGAACAAGGCGCTACCGACCGTAAATGCCCATGTGCCGATGCTGTCTACATATGCCATCCGTTCACGGTTATTGATGCTCCCGGCTACAATGACCGGAATCGCAGTTGCTTGTAGGAACTCGTCGCCCAGCGTTGTCTGTTCTCCCTTATATCTAAAAGGACATAGGCTAATGCCCTGCACACCCTTTTCGGCAAACCGCTTGCCTTCAGCGATCATTTCATCGATATCGCCATCCATACTGCCGTCGTCAAAGTGTTTTCCGACAAACGGAAAATACTTGATATTGTTTTGTTTTAAGTATGCCCAGACGCTTTCATGGAAAATTGTGCCCGTGATATAGTCGAATCCCAGTTCGACCGCAAACTTCGCATGCTTCATACAGTCTTCCTCGGTCTGTGAAAGAACTTCCAAAAATGTGGTTTTCCCCGCGGTCTTCATTGCATGCAGAAGTGCCTTCATCTGTGGAACCGGCAAACCGACTTCTTTAAACCCCCATAGATCTACCGGTAGGTCTTTCGTGTCTTCAAAAAGCGCCAGAGAATTGCTGGCTGTTTTATCATTGTGTGTGAGCATGACAATCAATTTCGTCTTCATTTGTTTTCAATCCCTCATTTCGCATTTGAACAAAACTGAAATATATGTGAACTGTTTTGAATTTTTCTTACTATTCTGAATTATAAGTGGCATATTTTCGCTTGTCAACACCCAATTTAAAGCGCTTCCATTCTTTTTTACGTTGACAATGCGAATTTTATCTGATAAATTTTATGATAAGTTCAATAAAATTCTTAATAATTCACAAAATGGTTCACGCTTGTTACTGCATTTTTCTGAAAAGGCAAAGGAGAATTATCGAAAATGAGGTATCTTCTCGGCGCTGATTTGGGTACAACCGCGATTAAGGTCGGCTTGTACGATGAGAGCGGTATAAAAATTGCGACCGCCTCGGAGGATTATGATCTTTTGACTCCATCGCCGGAAGCGGTGGAATATCCGGCGGAAGCATACTGGCATGTCTTTAAGCGGGTTTTAAAGAAAGTTTTGGACAAAGCCAACGTTGATAAACGCTTGATTGCTTCATTCAGCATCTCCGCGCAGGGCGAGACGCTCGTGTTTTTAGATGAAAACGGAAAGCCGCTCCACAACTTCCTTGTTTGGCTCGACAACCGCGCGCAGGACGAATCTACCGATCTGGGAACCCTGTTTCCCCAAAACGAACTACACAGAGCAACCGGTCAATCGGAATTGCTTGCGATATACCCTTGCTCAAAAATCTTATGGTTTAAACGCCATCATCCGGAACTTTTTAAACGAACATCCAAAATCCTATTGATTGAGGACTACTTTTTTTACCGTTTGG
>JAISKP010000144.1 GCA_031260885.1 Eubacteriales Family XIII. Incertae Sedis bacterium | reverse complement strand
CGTGAGGCAAATCGTCACATCGTCTTTGTCCTTGAGAAAATCCGGTACAAAACGGCACAGAAACAGGCGGCAGCCTCGCCGGTAAGCGTCCTCGCAAAAGTCGTGTCCGTCAAGCGATTTGTCATTGGCCCCGGGCAATGCACAAAAAAGCATATCCGGTCCCGCCTTCCTCGAATCGTAGACGATCTCACGCACCGGGATCTCGCAGACCCCCCGTACAAGGCGAATATCCAGTCCTTCCAACAGTTTTAGTAGTTGCATTTCATTATTATATTATAATTCTTGGCCATACACAACGGGGTCGGTGCACAGTGTGTACCTGACCCCGTTGTGTTCTGTGACCCTGATGTGTTCCTAAAGCCCGACAACTTTCCGCAAGAGCAGAACCGCATCCATGATCGTCAGGAAGCCGTCGCCATCCATGTCCGCTGCCGCGATCTGATCCGGCGTCAGTTCTTCGAGACCGGTGATATACCTTACAAGAAGAACCGCCTCATATGCTGTCACACCACCGTCGCCGTCCAAATCACCCGACCCCGGTGCGCCGACGAGGACCGGCACAGGTTTCACCGTAAAGGACAGTGTCGTCGTCAGTTTCAACCCGTTGTCACCCGCAATCGTAAGCGTATCGCTGTAATTGCCCACCTCAAGTCCGACCTTCGGTGAAATGCCGATTGTAGCAGAACCACCGGGCGCAATGAGTGTCGTCTTATCGAGTGGATCAATGATCTCAAACGCTGATTCCGCGCTGAGGGATGCTTGAAGATTGGTAAGGTTTGAGATTCCGGGATTCGTTACGGTAAACAGCGCGACCTGCTGCGGCGCATAGCCCACGATCGCCGCGTCGAAAGTCATACGATCCGGGTCAATCGCCGGTGCGTCATTGACCCTGTAGTTGAACCAATCGCTCATCATACGCGCGGGATTGATCCCTGTTGCATTGCTGTTTGTGTTTGACACCTCTACCGCATAGTAATGCGATCCGATGTCATCCGTAGATGGGTAATAGACCGAATCTGTTTCACCTTCGAGCAATTCCTGACGTAAAACGATGCTGTTGTCTTGAAGAATATGATCCTCAACGAACCTGTACCACTGATAGGTAAGCGTCCCGCCGTCCGAAACACTTGCATATACACTGAGCGGTGACGGCACATCCCCACGGTTATAGAAATAGGGCGAAGAGGATATCATAATCGTCGGCGGCTCGGCGTTCAGTGGTGTTGACGCATCGCCTATCGTAATGCCGCCGATAAGGTATCGTTGCGGCTGCGGCAAGCTTTGCCACGGATTGTCGGGATCCATTGAAATAAGTTCCTGAATAGAGACCCATACCTCGTAATAGCCTTGAAGCGAATCGCCATATCCGTATCCGCCGCTGTCGAGAAATTTTATTTCAGGAGAAAGCCCCATGCCGGGCAGCAAATGTTGATTTGCCACAATCATGCCCGATTGATAATCCGGACTGTTTAGTTCGACATTGAACATTATGGGATTTTCCCTTGTGGGATCATTGATAAGATCGTCTGCTATGCTCGGATGCACAGTTACTGTAACCGCACCCAACTGATCTGCGGGGATAATGGCTCTGGAGCCAAGCTGCGTTTGGAAACCGATATTGTTCTCAAAATAAAAACCAAAGGAGTATTGTTCATCATACCACAGCGTCACTGGATTCAGCCGGAGCGTATATGTCTTCGACACATTTCCGCTTTCAGATGTGATGGTCAGAGGCAACGTACCGTCTAAAAATGTAACCTGTGAATAATTCTCGATATCACATGACGCAAAACTGCTGACAAGCCTTGTAAGGACATATGAAGATTGTAATGTTGCGACGCGGTCAAGGTTGAAAATCACTTCTGCGTTCGCTTCGTCGATTTGACCTTCGACCATATATAATCCTGCAGAAGGATTAGAGGGATTTGAATATTGCAGTGAGATGCCGATCAGTTTCGCCTCATTGCTTGGCGGCGGATTGACAACGCTGAGAGAATAATTCTTCGAAAACCGCCCGTTTCTTGATGTCACCGTCATCCCGAGCGTTCCCTGCGTGGCATTATAGTAAAAACGATAGCCCTGCTGTGGGCTGCCCTCAAAATTTGAAACACTTTCACCCGGCACGTGTAACGACCCGAGGTTTTCCGTTCTGACTGAGACATAGAGCTTGCTGATGTCTTTTATATTATGTTCGAACGTTGCCACTGCCTGCCCTGTTTCTTGATCGATCTTCACGCTCGCATAGTGATTCGAGGCAGGATCAAGCACACTCAAGGATCCTATTTTTGCGACATTTGGATCCGCAACCGTAAAACTCCAGTGTACGTATTCAAACCACTCCTCGTATCCACCCCACGTCTCTCTGATCGCGATCGAATACCTTCCCGCCGGCATAGGTCCCATCGCCAAATCATGATCCAGATTGCCTCTGTTGAGAAGCGTGACCTGATATACCGCCAGTACGTTATGCTCCGGATCATCCGTTCTAAAAACCTTTAAGTTGAAGGTCCGTGGTCCGAACTGTGCATCTGAACGCGCTCCGTATACATGAAGGATAAAGGGCTCGTCCGCCCATGCGCTTCCCGACGTTTGGCAATTGAAAAAAGTTCGTCCCGTCATCGCGTCTGAGGGTACGGTAACCGCCGGCATGAGTGTAACGAGCATCACCACCGTTAATGCCACTGCAAAAACACTGTGCTTCCATCTCTTCATCTTCATTCTCCCTGCCACCAACAATACGACATTATGATTTACAGACAAAAGTTTATTTTATAGAACCATGGGTATATACGATAATATTATAACACGCATCGCACGTAATTGGTGCACGGACATTTCAATTTTTTTGAACAATTTTTTTTAAGGATGAAAGCCACATGCCTGTCGTCTTTTTCACGCAATTTATGACGAACATGATACAATAATAAGGAAGGCACAGATTTAAAAATGATTGAATGTGAGGAGAAATAGTTTGGATATTGCGATCATCGGAACCGGAGCGATCGGTGGTTATTACGGCGCGAGGCTGGCACATGACGGGCATGATGTCCATTTTTTGCTGCACACGGAATACGACTATGTAAAGGCGCATGGGCTGACCGTCGACAGTCATTTCGGAGATTTTTCGCTGACACAGCCGAATGTCTACAGGCATGTTGATGAAATGCCCCCCTGCGATCTGGTCTGCGTCGCCGTAAAGACGACGGTGAACCGGCAGGTGTTTCCGCAGATCAGACCGGTTCTGAAAGACGGCGGCGGCATCCTTTTGATGCAAAACGGCTTCGGTTATGAACAGCAGCTTGCGGAGCTTTATCCCAATCAGCATATTCTCGGCGGGATGTGTTTCATCTGCTCTTTTCGGGACGGACCCGGCGTCATCCGACACACCGACTACGGCATGATGACGCTTGCGGAACTTGCAGAATCGGATGCCGACAATCGGGATTTTCTGACGCGCATTGCGCAGATCTTCACCCATGCCGGTGTCGATACGGATGTAAAAAACAATCTGACCGAAGCGCGGATCCGGAAGCTTATGTGGAACATTCCGTACAACGGAATGAGTGTCCTCGGCAATTGCCGGACGGACGTGCTCGTGACAAATCCCGCGTTGCGCAGTGCTACGCGTGCCGTGATGGGAGAGATTTTGGAAGCGGCACAGGCTTGCGGCGTTCCGATCGAGGCGTCCTTTGCCGACAAAATGGTGCAGTTGACAGATGAAATGGAGCCCTACGATCCCAGCATGCGGCTCGACTTCTTAGCCGGTCGCCCGCTTGAAACCGAAGCGATCTACGGCAACTTCATCGGCTATGCGCAGGCACACGGATACGACATGCGCTATGCGAAGATGATGAAGTGGCAGCTCGAATACCTACAGGCGCGGAAGTAAGTCCGTTAAGGTAGAGAGGATTGCTCGAACCCGCCTACCTTAAGATTCGTCCCGGGCTGTCCCATTTCCATCCTTCTTGCGGTATACCTTGTGTACGATATACAGGATGATCTGAATGATAAAGAGGATGCCCACATAAAGCGTCCACTTGTTGATCCATGCCATCGGCAGGGAAGGATCGTCCAATATGAGCCACAGAACGGGAACCAGGATCCCCGCAATGATCGTAAGCACCGTAGCGAAGGTCGTTTTCTGTTTCCTGCGGCGCGCCTCCTGATCTTCGGGATTTTCGCGCCGGTACAGTCCGTCTTCTTCATCCTTCTCTTCATTTTTGCGGCGTGCAGCCCTTACGGATGCGGCGATCAACAGCAACAATGCAATGAGTACGCCGACGATGGACATCAGCATACTGAGCAGGCTCCAGCAATCGGTTCTCGAGAAGTCGCCCAATGGAATATTCCCAAGCAGCTCCGTCAGTTCGCCTTCGTCATCGTCCGGGGGCTGTTCATCCGGCGTCTCCGGTTCGGAAACGCCTTCTTCTATGGGACCCGGCGTCGTCACAGTCGGCGGTAAAGGCGGCTTGACCGGCGGCGTTGTATCGATCCGCCAGACCGCGTAGAGATCGTAGTTGCGCGCAATGCCGGAAATGACCGACCCGCTGCTGAAACTTGCACCGACAGCTCCTGCGTTCTCAGACCAGCCGAGGAAGGTGTAACCGGTGCGCGCCAGAGATCCTTGACCTTTGATCGATGCGTTTGTCCCCTGACTGTGTGTTGTCGCCGTCGGCGCTGTGCCGGCGGAATTCCCGTTTCCGTGGTAGGTAATGGTATAGGATGGCGTTCCCGGCGGTCCGGGCGGCGTTGCACTTGGCTGCCACTGTGCATAGAGCACGACGTTGGCTCCCGGCATCGGGAAGGTGGCACCCGCGCTGTATGCGGTGCCGCTACCGTTCGTCGCGGTGTTCCATCCGGTGAAGTCGTAGCCTGACTTTGTGAAATTTGTAACACTGTTTCCGAGCACGGTGACCGTCGCACCGAAATTGTAAGAACCCGGTGAACCGATATACGTGGGCGGAACCGCATCGCCGTTGTTGGCATGATAAGTCACGGAGAAAGTCGCAGGCGGCTGCGTCGTATTTACATTCAGCGCGACCGCAGCGGTTCTGCCGTTGTCGCTATGAATTGGAGCGGCACCCATCAGTCCAAGATCATAAAGCGTTCTCCCGATCGCAGCGGTATCGTCTATCGCCGTATTGCCGTGTGCATTCGGCGTCGTGAATTCAAAGGTCGCCACGTATTCGTCACCTGAAGCAAGCCCGTTTGCCGAGTAGAACTTCATCGCGGTGATGCCTGCGGGAAGCGCATCGCCTGAAATGTAACGCGTCCAAGTCAAACCGCGGGTATCGGAGATGGATGTGGATGCGGCAAGCGGATCTATTGCTCCGGTCGTGTACCAAACTTCGATGCCCGGTGTCGTATCGGAAATGATTTCGAACTGACCGCCGGCGGTCGTCGCCCAGCTGCCGGACGCATTATTATGTTGCGGAAGTATAAAATAGGCCTCCGTCGGTCCCGTCATCGAAAGCTGGAACGAGTTGTAGAGACGGATCCGGAAATTCCCGGTTCGGTTCTCATCCATCACCGGAACCGTACTTGGATCTCCTGCCGTATAGGAACGATAAATGTATTGGTCGTAGGGATTCGAATCATAAGGATCCACACTGACGTCGAGACGGGCAGCGGGCGTCGTCTTCACTGTGATGGCGTTTTGCCCGTTACCAAGCACGCCAAAGGCCGAGAGACCATTTGGCGTCCACGTGGAAGTCGTAAGATAATTGCTGTCCTGAGTTCCGGAACCCGAGATACCGTGATTTCCGCTCGAAGCGCCATTTCCTGCTTCAAAAAACTTATATTGCGTCCGCGGATAGGTTTTATAGACGCTCCCGGTGTCGTCCAGAGGCCAGTTTTGCCCGCCGCGTCCGGCGTATGCCCAATCCGATGTGGCCAATACGCTGTTTGCATAGCTCAACGGAATCGTGGAGCTTGCGCTTTCACTCACCTGGGTCTTCAAGGTCGCATAGACGGTATTGTTCGACATCGCATTTTCCGGTGCTGATCCGGAATAAGTTCCAAAAGTTCCCGTAAAGCCTACCGCAACGACATAGCCGCCGTTATGTCCTTTCGCCGGCTTGCCGGTGCTGTCGAGGAGGAGCTTGACATAGGTCGGCGTAATCGATGTACCCGCGTAGTCGGTCGCGGTGACATTGATATAATCGCTGCCGTTCTTCGCGGTAAGATCTGTGGGTGGTAGGAGCGTTGGCGGCAGATCGAAGAGAATCACGGGGTCATGATTGACGGTATAAGTCGCGCCGGATTCCCAGGCTACGGAAGCGCTTCCCTTGATATAGATATCTGTTCCGGGATCAACATCTGTAATCGTTGCCCCGAATCCGGACGCCGGTAGGGTGGAAATCTGATTGATTGGGACAAAATAGTTTTGTGAGACACGTTCTCCGACGATGATCGGCAGCTTGTTGTATTGATACTCGAACGTCTCATCCGCATTCCAGATTTCAGGGAGCAGCGTTCCGCTACCGGCAGCAAAACTCGTATAGACGCGAGCATACAAATAAGAGACCACGCCGTTTGTTCCATCGGGAATCACGCCGTCCTGCGCAGAGGTACTCCTTACGGAACCCCAAACCTCGAACAGCGCCGGACCCAGACTGCTGCCGCTACCTTCATCTCCGTATAGCCAATATTTCCCATACGGTTTGCTTTCGAGATTTTTGAACGTAATCGCAAACCAATCACCTTCTTCAAGAGGATCAACTCCTGCAGGGAAGTCCCAATAGGTTTCGGCACCCGGCGTAAGCGCTATGTCCGCAGTGTTTCCGTTGCTATCGGTATACTTTACCGTATTGCCTGTATAGAGTCCGATCCGACCCGCGGGGTTGCGAAACCGCAGTCTGTTGACAGAAGCCGTTGCGTCGCTGATGTCCTCGAACGCGCCACCGCCGCCATTTGTGATATCGACCTTGATCGTCACATCGTCGATCGACGAATCAAACATATCGGCATAGGCTCTGAGCAGCGGCTGCGGCGTATCAATATGCCGATTGATATAGGAACTCTTGTAATTGTAGAAATTATTGATCAGCCACGATCCGCCGTGCGGGGCGAAATAAAAGTCGAAGGGACTGAGCGTGATGAAGAGATCCGGGCTGATCGTGCAGGTTTTGTCAACCTGTGCTGCCGGTATGCCGGTGAACCCGTTGTGAACACCTGTGACGCGAATCGCATCTGCCGGGAAATCGATGCGGAAATCCGGGTCGAGCAGTGCACTCGTCGTGATCTTGAGCGGAATATTACTTACGTGCGGATAGGTGATCGTGAGGACGCCGCTGTTCCAAACCAAAGTGCCCGACGCATCAAAACCATCGCCTTCCTCGATCACGAAAGCGGTGTCGATCGTAAGACCGGAATAGATACTCGTAAGATAAGATGACAGCGATTGTGCCGGCGAACCGCTGCCCTGAATGGTCGCGCCGTTGAAATCGACGACGATCGTCGCCGTGTCGATCGATCCGGGGTAGCCGGTCGCACCGACATTCAGACTGATCGGGCGTGCAGCGCCGTTATGCTGGAAGGTGTTGTTCAGATTTGTTCCCGGATCGTAGAAACTTGCAGATATTGTTTGCGGGCTGAGATCTACTGTGGTCGTGAGGAACTTTGTAAGCGTATCGCTACCGGAACCGGTCTCGGTCAACGTTGCCGTAATCCGCGTACCGGCACCGGTTAAGCCATGATAGACCTTGTTAACACCTGTCAATGCGAAGGTAACCCTTACGGCAGAAGCGACTGCGGATAAGCCCACCGTAGAGACTGTATAGGTAATCGTTCTGGGCACAGAAACCGTATCATGTATCGGCGTACCTACAATTCCCTCCGGATAGGTGCTTGTGTCGAGTGTCGCCGTGTAGATATCGGGATAAGCGATAACGAGCGTGTAGGTCTCATCCTGTGCGAGATTCACACTGAACCAAGCATCTGCAGGATTCGTAAGACCTGTGAAGGTTAACGTCCTGCTGTCCGTCCCTCCATCCCAAAGCACGCCCAAGTCACCCGGGGCTAACGTCAGTGTCTGCACGGCGTCTTCATCCGGCGGAACGCCGGGATCGTCGAGCGCGTAGGTCGGTATTATCGTCGTAAACAAGAGCGTGAGCAGCAGCACTGCAAGACCCAACCGCTTCTTGAAAAAGTGTCTTGTCTTCATCATGTATTCCCCTTACATATTACCCATTTTGCACGAACAAAAAGTTATGCAATTTAATTATAGCACTAAGAACGGCTTGACAAGGCGGTGTTACTCATTGAAACAAAAATGACATTTTATGCACAATGTCGGTTACAGTTCAAAGATCGGCTGAAAGGGCGGCAACACCAACACAGCGGGCGCAGCCTGAAAAATGGTTCATTTATAAATAAAACGAGTGCCACGGCATGTTTTCCAAAAGCAAGGTGCAACCGACCCCTATTCGTTTTCCTTAAAATCGGTTATACTATACTTAAATAGTTATGATTCAAATCGTGGGGGTGAAAGGAGTTTTTTAAATGTCGGTAGTTACGATTACAAGTGAAAATTTCGAAGTTGAAGTTCTTCAGTCCGACAAGCCTGTTTTGATTGATTTCTGGGCAGCTTGGTGCGGACCCTGCCGCATGGTCTCACCGATCGTCGATGAGCTCGCTGAAGAACATCCTGAGATCAAGGTTGGCAAAGTGGATGTCGACGCACAGGGTGCGCTTGCGGCACAGTTCAATGTCATGAGCATTCCGACGCTGATCGCCTTTAAAAACGGCAAAAAAACAAATCAAACGTTGGGCGTACATTCAAAAGAAGAGATTCTCGCATTGATCGGCGATTGATTGTACAATAAGTTAACTGAATATCGCACTTTAGGCGGACAATAGATCCGCCGATGTTCTAGGGTGAGCGGCGATGCCGCAGCTAAGGAGGAAAAAGTGAAAAACACTGTATCAACGATTCTGAAGCAGAAGCAGGACCGCGACAAGATCACGATGCTCACGGCATATGATTACTCGACGGCGAAGCTGATGGACGAAGCGGGCGTCAACTGCCTGCTGATCGGAGACAGTCTGGGCATGGTCATGCTCGGCTATGAAGACACGCTGTCTGTCACGATGGCGGACATCATCCACCACACCAAAGCGGTTAAAAGGGGCGCGAAGAACGCGCTCGTCATTGCGGACATGCCTTTCATGTCCTATCAGTCGTCTGTCTATGACGCCGTCGTGAACGCCGGACGCCTCATCAAGGAGGCCGGTGCACACATGGTGAAGCTCGAGGGCGGCGCTGCCGTCACGGAACACATCCGTGCGATCACGGATGCTTCCATTCCCGTCTGCGCGCACCTCGGACTGACGCCGCAGTCGATCAACGCCTTCGGCGGATTTAAAGTCCAGGGCAAGACGCTTGAAACGGCGAGAACGCTTGTAGACGATGCGCTGAAGGTGGAAGCCGCCGGCGCTGTGCTCGTCGTTCTTGAGGCGATTCCCGCAGCCATTGCGGAGATCATCACGGAGAAGCTGACGATCCCAACGATCGGCATCGGCGCGGGCGCGGGTTGCGACGGTCAGGTGCTCGTCTACCAGGACATGCTGAATATGTACGGAAATATGAAGCCGAAATTCGTCAAGGTCTTCGGCGAGGTCGGCGAAGCGATGACGGCTGCGTTTTCCGCGTATATAGAAGAAACGAAAAACGGGACGTTTCCGGCTGAGGAGCACGCCTTTAGCGGACAACTAAATGAAGCGGAATTGGCGGAGCTGCGGAAAGCGTTATGAGCATATTCGGAAAGCAGCGCGTCGGAGAAGACCCGGGAAAAGATCCTGAAAACGCGCGCGGCGGAACATATCCGGGGGAATATCCGGAGAACGAGCGCAGCGAGAAAAACGGAAAGGGTATTCCGGTCGTTGAAACGATCGGCGGGCTGCGTGAACAACTCGCAGTACAGCGAAAATCCGGAAAAAGCATCGGACTTGTCCCGACGATGGGCGCGCTTCATGCAGGGCACAGAAGCCTGATCGAAAAATCCGCTGCCGAAAATGATATTACGGTCGTCAGCATCTTCGTAAATCCGATCCAGTTCGGACCGAACGAAGATCTGGACAAATATCCGAAGTCCTTCGATGCGGACGTCTCTCTCTGCACAGAAGCCGGCGCGGGGATCATCTTTCATCCGACGCCGTCAGAAATGTATCCGGATGGATTTTCTTTATATGTGGATTCGGACGCTATGACGGACGTGATGTGCGGGCGCTCGCGTCCGGGACATTTTCGCGGCGTCATGACCGTCGTTAGCAAGCTCTTTCACATCGCAGCGCCGGACAAGGCATACTTCGGCGAGAAGGACGCACAGCAGCTCGCGATCATTCAGAAGATGACCCGCGATCTGGACTTTCCGGTTCAGATCGTCGGTTGTCCGATCGTGCGGGAAGCCGACGGGTTGGCGCTCAGTTCAAGGAATACCTATCTGTCGGATGAAGAACGCACCGCTGCGCTGTGCCTCTACCGTGCGCTGAGTCTTGGAAAGCTGCTCGCCGCATCAGGTGAACGAAATCCGGCGGAGATTGTGAAAGCTGTAACAAACGCCATCGGTGCGGAGAAGCTCGCACACATTGATTACGTAGAACTGCTCGACGCGGGCAGGCTCTGCGCGATCTCCGAACAGACATCGTCGGTGCTGCTCGCCGTCGCGGCGTACTTCGGCAGTACAAGACTGATCGACAATCTGACGTTTGAATGGTGTGACCGAAAATGAAAACGGTTCGCATCGGTTTTATCGGCGCCGGGAAAGTCGGTTGCTCGCTTGGGAAATATCTGTCTGAGAGAATTTCTGAGGTGAACGGCGAAACTGAGACTGAACCAAAAAGGGACGGTGCCGGGACAGCCAAGGACGATTTTACGTGTTTTTCCAAACCGGCATTTAAACTCTCCGGCTATTTCAGCCGCAGCGCATCCTCCGCAATCGACGCCGCCGCCTTTACGGGCAGCCACGCGTTCGATGCTCCGGCGTCGCTTCTGGACGCTTCGGACATGATATTCATGACGGTTCCCGATGGTGCGATCGGCAAGGTGGGATATGATCTCATGCGATATCCTGCGGCGGCAGGCAAGATCTTCTGTCACTGCAGCGGAAGTCTGCCTTCTTCGGTCTTCACCGCCGCAGCGGAAAAAGAGGAAGACGGTGCGCCGCTTGTCTTGCCGCTGACCTGTTCGCTCCATCCGCTCCTTGCGGTCGCCGACCACTATCAATCATGGGAGCGTTTCAAAGACGCATACTTTACATTCGAAGGCAGCGACGCGGCGTTTGAAACGCTATCCCCGCTGTTGCAGCTCATGGGTAATAACACAGGCCGCATCGAAGCGGATCAAAAGATCCTCTATCATGCCGCCTGTGTCTTCTTCAGCAATCTCACGGTCGGACTTGCCGCCTGCGGAGAAGACCTCTTTCGGGCCTGCGGTCTGGACGACGAATTCTCAAAAGCCGCATGGCATACACTCTTTCAAGGCAACTGTGAGAATATTATCGCAAAAGGCGTGACTGAAGCCCTCACGGGACCTGCCGAACGCGGCGACACCGTGGTCATCGAAAAGCACCTCGAAGCGCTCGGAGCCTATCAGGCGTCTGCGGCAGTATCAAACCGCGCCGCAAATGCCGATACGATCTACAGAGAACTGACAAAGGTTCTGTTCAGGATCGCAGCAGAGAAACACCCGGAGAGGAAATAATTATACCGATAATTGTACTGTCAGTCTTTTCCCTACTGCTGTTGCTGCTTTTTCTAATGTGATTAGTGTAATTGATGCGTTGTTGGGATCCAGAAGGCGATCCACTTCAGATCTACTGCTTTTCATGCGCCGAGCCAATTCAGCCTTAGCGATATTCTTTTCTTTCATCTCATCCCGGATCTGAAGTGCGATAACACGCTTGATGGCTAAAGCGTCCACTTCTTCAAAGAGGTTCTCTCCCCGCAGGAAGTCCTCAAAATCGCTTCCGATATGTTTCTTGTTCATGTTCACAACCTCCGCAATTCTGCAAGTCGGGCTTTTGCAACTTGTAAATCTGTTGCCGGCGTCTTCTTTGATTTTTTTATTATTCCGTGCAGAAGAATAAGTTGATCGCTATCTACCGTGAAAAATACTCTGGAGATTCCATTTGTAACGAATGAACGCACTTCCCAAAGATTGCCTTCAATTTTACGTACAAGAGGCATTCCCAACGGCCATCGGTATTGAATCGTTCGTATGTCAGCACCGATAGCATGTTTGTCATGCTTCTCTAAAGTCAGCAACCAATCCCGCACAGGTTCATTGCCGGATTGTGTCCGATAAAACCTCACTTTTAAACGTATAACGTTCATATCTAATCCTCACACAGTGTACCACAATTGGGGCGTAACGTCAACCGTTATATAGTATTGGTTAATTATACTATAATTTACATTTATTGTCAACATAAACAGTGAAACCGATTCCCTTTATGGTCAGTTCGTGCGAAGAGGTACACAGGGTGGGGCGCACAGACATAAGTGAATTCAAATGATCATTGCGCTGTCAATATATTCTTCTATCTCATTCAATATACCTTCATCTCCCATGAGATGAAAAGGTTCATATCCTGCCCTAATATAGTCAAGCAATCTATATTTGTCATCTATTGAGAGAAATTCTTGAATTGTGATTTTCTTATTATTAATATATTGATTCATTATTTCAACTTGCATCAATAATACCGGATCAATAGCCATATGCGAAATCTCCTAAACTGCCAACCAACTTTCCCAATCACCATCTTCCTCAGAAATGAGCATATCAAAAACATATTCTGCGGATTCAAGATATAGATATGACTCAGGCGCAATAAGCACCTCATACGTTTTAGTACATATTATATGCCGCAATGCATTTGTCGCATCAATATTATTTTCTTCCGCATATTTCTGAGCAACCTCCACAACAAGGGTGTCAATACAAAACTTTATGGTCTCTTTCGTGATTTTCATATAATCAGTTGCCTTTCAACAAGTTTCAAATTCTTCGTAGCTCTTTCGCTACCAAAGAAAAACTGCGATGGAAGTCTTTCAGGTTCTATCATTTCGATTAATTTATCGATCGCATCATCGCCATCAATCTCACCATAGGCTCCGGCAAAAAAGGCTCTAATTGTAACTCTTGTATTATCATTTGCAGTCGGGCCTATGACTACGTCATAATTATGTTCATTCTTACTACTCTGCCGGTTGAGCAATACGAAACGAATCCATTCTTTATCTGCCGTTTCGAAATTTTTCACTGATAAATCGTCCAAAGTGCTTAAATCAAATGTGTATTTGTAGAGCCACGCTTTTACATCTTCGTCCTTACCGGTATTACGGAGGCGAAACTCTTCAATGTCTTTGTTTCGGAGCGCAAGATTGGTAGCCTGAGCGATGCTCTCCGAAGTGTAAAATCCCATACCAAAATCTTTATAAGGTTTCCCTTTGGTAATATCATTATTGTCGATAATATTGATAGACCCATGATATAATGTGATTATCTTAGTATCACTCACGATGAATCCCTCTACGATAGCATTTACGCTCGTATATCCTTACAAACATTTTGTTCAATTCTGCTTTCATTATATCATTGGGCTGAAACATCAGCAATTAAAAGAACACTGCCGATATTTTGCGGAAGTTGTTTCGCTCAATGGAATGTGCGATAATCTTTTTGTATCTTATTATCCACTTATCCACCCGATGAAACACAGAAGAGGTGCTATGAACGAACGAATCGCCGCAGTAAAAGCGGAAATGTCAAGGCAGGGACTTGACGCCTATATCATCGAGACGCGTGAAAACAAATTCGCCCTGACCGGGTTTGAACACAATGTCGCGGACTATAACACCATATCGCTGCTCGTCCTCACGCAGGGAAAGGACTATTTCCTCGCGGAGCGCATGGAACAGGAAGCGGTAACCGCAGGCGCAAAGGACTGCGAAGTTCTCCTCGCGGAAAAAGACGAGAGAGCCGCCGCCCTCATGAAGAGGGTCTCCGATCTCGAAGGCGGCTTCCGGCGAATCGGCTATGAGATTTACGCCTTCCGGAAATATTACGCCGATGAAATCCGCACCGTGCTTCCAAACGCGGAATTCGTGCCTACAGATATCGTCGAACAAGCGCGCATCATCAAGACAAAGGCTGAAATCGAGATCATCGCGGAGACGATGGAGATCGGTAGCAAGGCGCTCATGCATGCGGTGAGCAGGATCACCTGTGGGATTTCCGAAAAGGA
>JAISKP010000112.1 GCA_031260885.1 Eubacteriales Family XIII. Incertae Sedis bacterium | reverse complement strand
TCATTTCCCGGATGATGGACCGAAAATACGCACTGCCGATTCCGGAAGCGATTCCGACGATATGATCCGCATCCCTGATTCCGTTATAGAATCCCTGTCCGAAGGGTGCATCGATACGAACCACCACGCCTTTTTTCCAGTTTTCCCATATGTATTCACTGACGTAGCCACCCTCTCTTTTCTGAATGGTAAGCTCGATCACATTGTCCTTTGCCGCATCTGTCGGCGCAGACGAAATGATGTAGGGGCGTGTTACCGCATGGTCGTCAATCATAAATTTTACACTTGCGTACTGCCCCGCCTGAAAACAGGGCAGGATGTATCCGGCTTCCGGACTCAGCGTAAACGTACGCACATCAGACAAGGATTGTTTCATGCCGACGATACGTGTTCTGATCACGCCGGGATGCAGACGTTCGGTCAGATCGCTCAACGAATGTTCTATGCCGGAATCGGTGTCCGCGGTGGCAGACCACCTTGTGCGCGGTTTCGGAATCTTAAGCCGGAGAATCATGTCCATCACATATCTGTACGCACCAAGCTTCACACGCACGCTCATATTCGTAACCTCTCAATTGTTTCAATTGTGCCACGCGTCGGGTCATACCCACAGATCGCCCCGCCCGGTTCCCCGGAATAGTGCGCATAGGTAGAAGGTGTTGCGATTTCGATCTCCTCTATGTGACTTCTGATCATCGCGCCCGTAATCAGTTCAAACTGATTGATCAGCACATCTGCAAAGGCTTCCTTGTTTATTTGATATCGCGCGGGATCAGTCTGCCCGCTCATCGCATCCGGTTCATATAGGCAAGTGAAGCTCAACTGGCAGCGATCCGGACCCGTGAAGCAAGGAAGGACGACATCGGGACAGGTAACAGCGACTTTATTCCACGCACCAAGCCCTTTCGGTCTGTTGTAAATATGACGCATATTCATATCGCCCGTGAAAAAAAACGCATGACTGAAGATGCCCATTTCCTTCGGCAACGCGTCTAATCCGAGAAAAATCGCGAACGGCGCGCCGCTGATCGATTTTACGCCCGTGAGTTTGAGTGCGTTTTCCAAAACGGTGTTTCGGTTCATACGCTCCGGGTAGGTCGTATGCTGCGCAAGGCTGCTGAACACCTGACCTGCCCGGATTTGATCACCGTACGCGGTCTGAATACCGACGACAACGTCGCCTTCTGTAATGAGCTTTGACACACGCACGTTTGTTTCAACCTGCCCGTTCAGTTCCCGGATGCGCGCTTCCAGATCGACCGCAAGCGCATGGGACGTCTTGTTCAAAATACAACCCCCGTCCCGGATGTAAAGATACATCATCATGGCCCACACGATGAAGTTCGTCCGATCGAGCCTGTTCATGAAGCTGCCCGGATAGGCGCTGAGTAGATTCTTTGTGAGCGGCGAGAAATCGAACGACCGATATACTTCCTCTACGCTGTATGCCGCAGTGCGCAAAAACGACGCATGCCTTGCCGCCATTGTCCGGTTGCCCGGTTGCACCTCGCTGCTGCTCAGATATAGGAGCGTATTGTAAATTTCTTCACACAGCTTGAAATATTTGCGAACCTTCGGTCCCTGCCCCGGATCGACCTTTTCAATTGCGTTTATCGCATTTTCAATGCCGAAGGGCATTGTGAAGTCCACGCCGTACTCCGTCAGAATGATCCGGTACGCATCGCTTGGTCGTACAAAATCCGGATAGACGCCACAGTTCTCCAATATGCTGCGAACACTTCCGAAGGTGTATCCGCTCAGACTGCTCCCGCAGGTGCACAGTTCATGCCGGCTTACGTCAAATTCGTACCTGCCGCGGACGAAACTGCCTGTGCGACCGCCGGTCTTATTCTGCTGTTCAAGCAACAAAACGCGCATGTTCCGGTGCGCGAGTTCAAGCGCCGCCGTCAGTCCGCTGATGCCACCACCGATCACAATGGCGTCGTAAGCAGACCGGAATCTTCTGGTTTTTTCCAATCATATCCCCTCCCCAAATAAAAATTTCCGAAAATAGTAGCCGGAAATGCTAAATTATTGTATGGTTATACCAGAGATTATAATTGAATATTAGCAATAATAGTTCATTTTGTCAATGATTTATGTGTTGATTTTCAATATATAATGTGATAAAATACCACTGTCATTTGGTATAACCAAAACCAGAATAGGAGTGAATCATGGAATTTCAACATTTGGTTGCACCCACATACAAAGAACTGTTCATCCAGGAGATCGAAACCGGCATTCTGTCCGGGAAACTCCCAATCGGGTCAAAGCTGCCCACGGAGCGCGAGCTTTCAAAGCAGATGGGCGTATCCCGCGCCGTGATAAACGGAGGGATCAACGAGTTGGTGCAAAAAGGGTTTCTGGAGGTGATTCCGCGCGTAGGTGCCTATGTCTCGGATTACAAACGCAGGGGAAAGTTGGAGACCCTACAGATCATCCTCGAATATCACAACGGTCACTTTGACAAGAAGACGTTGGCGTCCATATTCGAGGTCTGCGATAGTTCGATGCAGCATGTCGCGCGACTCGCCGCCGAGAACAATAATGCGGAGACGATAAAAGAACTTCGGGATCAATATAAACTGCTGTCGGCAACGTCCACCGCAAAAGAATTTGCGGAAACAAATGCGGAGTTCTATCATCTTCTGGCGATCGCTTCGGATAATATCATGTATCCGTTCAAAGTCGAAAGTTACAGACCGCTTTATTACGTCATCATTAAGCTGTTCTATAAATACGCATCGCCTGAAGTAATCGAAATGAGTCTGGGATGGATCGAAAAACTGATCGACGGAATCGAGTCGGGAGACGGCGATCAGGCCGCAGACTGCATCACGCAGATCAACAAGCTCGGTCACGCCTGCCTTCAGGAATTTTGTTGCACGGATAAATGAAAACGCGCGGGTAAGCGGCGCGCGTTTCATTTGTAAATACGTCATTTGTCAGGTTGTGTTCTCTGTGTCTCCGCCCCTTGTGCGGCAGAAATTTTACCCCAAGTTCAACTTCTTGTTCACCATTTGGTGGGACAGGATGTAACAGGCGACACAGAGGATGACATTCAGGGCGGTCGTGTAGACGAACACCACGATGCCGATGAGATCGATCGCCGCGAAGATGCTTGGTTCGGTTAAGACCTCCAGCGAATTCAGCGAATCCCCGAAGAACAACTTCGATGCGGCAGAACTCATATTTTCGAGCACAAACGTCATGAGCGGCAGACCGATGGCGGCCAGAATCTGCGTCCCGACATAGATGATGATGTAGCCGATCACGCTGCCGCCAAGGCGGCTTTTCGTGAAATGCGGTCCGATCGACATCGCCGCGTAGAATTCAAGAATACCCGCAATCCCCTGAATTAAGAGCAGTACCAAAATTCCGATGATCCAAGGGGTAAGATGAAACCCACGCTCCGTGATGTAGCGCACGCCATCGCCGATTGTGCCGAGAAGACCAAGCCGAGCGACCAGGATCAGAATGCTCAGCACGATCACGACAAAGGAAGCAATGCTCCAGACCGTTGCAACGATCAACTTTCCGGAGATATGCTGATTCGCCGTGACGGGAAGCGTGAACCACAGATAGCCCTCATCTCCGAGCATTTTGTAATACCGCATGATGATGATGATGACGGTCACGACGACAACTGCGACAGCAACGCCGATATAAACGACCATCATGACGCCCTTAAACAAGGAATATATAGTATCCGCAATTCCCCCAAAAGAACCGGATTCGAGGACCCCATTCGCACCCCACGTCACGAGGAACATGTTGACCACGGCGATTACAATCAGCGCGGCGTACAGCAGCAGGAAAATCCGTGCGGTGGAGTTGAATTCATATTTTAAAACTTTACCTCACATCTGATCACCTCCCGGAATACTTCATCCACACTCTTCCCGGATGCGGCGCGAATCGCATCTACGCTTGAAACGCGTTCCACCCTGCCGTTCATGAGGAAGATGACATCATCGAGCACCTTCTCAATGTCCGCAATCAGATGCGTACTGATGATCACGGTTCCTTCTTCGTTGTAATTGCGTATGATCGTATTGAGGATGTAATCGCGCGCCGCAGGGTCTACGCCGCCGATCGGTTCGTCAAGCAGGTAGAGATGCGCGCTGCGGCTCATCACAAGCACGAGTTGCACCTTCTCTTTTGTCCCCTTACTCAGGCTGCGGAACGGCTTATCAGCATCGATACCGAGCGCCAGAAGCATGTCGCCCGCTTTTGCGATGTTGAAGTCCTCGTAGAAGTCCGCAAATAGTTTCAGACAATCCTTTACCTTCATCCAATTGTCAAAATACGTCCTGTCCGGAAGATAACTGACGATGCGCTTTGTCTGCGTGCCCGGTTTGACGCCGCCGATAAGTATCTCGCCTTCCGTAGGGGTCAACAGACCATTTGCGAGTTTGATCAATGTCGTTTTGCCGCTGCCGTTCGCACCCAGAAGTCCGACGATCCGCCCGCTGCCGATACAAATATTCACATCGGAAAGCGCCGGAAATGCGCCAAATCGTTTCGTAAGATTTCTTGTTTCAAGTATCGCTTCCATTTAATTCACCTCCTTAGGAACTGTGGCAGTTGCTTGATCTCCCGCAATCCCGGGGACATTCGCCGCATCCGCCGCATCCGCCGCATCCGCCGTATCCGCTCTTTTTGCGGCTTTGCTGAGAATCTTGACCGCTTCATCCTTATCAATACCGATACTTCTCATCCCAGCGAAAAATGCCGTGATATGATCCTCCGCAAGTTTCTCTCTAAGCTTTTCAATCGCTTCACGATCCTCTGTTACCGTTCTTCCCGCTGTCCGCTGCGTGTGCAGGAGCCCTATGGATTCCAACTCCTGCAGCGCCCTTTGCATCGTGTTCGGATTCACCTCTGCTTCGAGTGCCAGCGTCCGCACACTGGGTACGCCACTCCCCGAAGGATAGAATCCTGAAACGATCCCGACCTGTATTGCCTCGACGATTTGCAGGTAGATCGGACGATCATTTGTAAATTTCCAGAGCAAGCATCTCACTTCCTTTCTACGCGGCGCGAAAGTCTTTTCGCACCACCCCGCATAGCACAATCCAGCATCAATACTGTATTGTTGTACTAATTAATTAATACAATAATACAGTAGATGGTTGCTGTCAAGCACTTTCACGGGAAATTATTATGGGGGGGGGAAGAGAGGGAAGGACTTTTTCGTAGGGGGGGGGATTTTTGTGGGAAATTGACCTTTGTTCAAGCGTTCGGCGGCTATAGAGGCGTAGTTATGCCGAAAAGTCGTTTCGTTTGGGAATTCTGGGTTCAAGCGGGGATAATTCCCGAACGAGATGCGTTCTCGGCAGATAGAAGGGCTGTTCTACGCCGAAAAGTCGTTTCGTTTGGGAATTCGGAGTGAAAATTGGACTATTTCCCGAACGAGATGCGTTTTCGGCTTCATTGGCAGTCTTTTCTATAATGATCAAAGCTTTCCGCAGGAAAGCACCGCCCCACCGCCAAGCCCACTCTCATGGATTTTGTCGCTCTTCATCGATCTCAGCGCTTGGAACGTTGCTGTGCATCAGCAGTGTCCGCATTTAAAGCGTCTCGATCTCGTCGGCGGGCAGACCGGTGTACTTCGCGATCAATGCGATATCAACGCCATCGGCTTTCATCCTGCGAGCAGCATCTGCTTTACCTTCTGCTTTACCTTCTGCTTTACCTTCTGCTTTACCTTCGGCTCTTCCTTCTTTTATGCCCTTCTTGATTCCTTTTTTGATGCCCTCTTGTACACCTTCCGCGCGGGCGATCCGGCGCGTTTCCTGCACATCGTACTTCTTAAACGGTTCAAACATCGTTGCCAGCCCCCTCTCGTGGATTTTGTCGCTCAGCTCATCGATCTCAGCGCTTGGAACGTTGCTGTGCGTCAGCAGTGTCCGCATCGCATCTAACACTATTTTAGTCGTTTTCTCGGTATCATTCAATGGAATTTTTTTGTAATACGCTGCAAGCTGCTCACTGATCTTCTTGAAATCACTCGACTTACTGTGTTTGTCGATCAAAAGGATGAAGGAGAGCACGTCCTCAAATGCCATCAGATCGTTTTGACTATATTGATTCAGATTGATCACTTCGTATTCAAACTTCGGAATGTACTTTCCGAAGACCTCGTTCAGCTCTGTCTTGTCAAAGAAGTTCGTCGCAGCTGTCCACTTGCTCTTTCCGTCATAGTATACGATCGGCAGAACCGGCGGATAGCGAAAGTCCTTTCGCGTTGTAATGCCTTTATCCTTCTTCTCCACTTCTTTCTCATAGTTGTCGAGCACGAGCGTAATATACTGGAGCATCTTGAATGAAGTGCGGAAATTTACCTTGGATTCATGCTCTAAAATGGCGATCACAAAGAGCGGCGCATCTCCACGGATGTTGATCCGCTTCACCGTATCGGAGTCCTTCCCTTCCTGAAACAGCGGTAGGAACCGCTCGCTTATGTCCTCGATGTCCGATGGCCGGATGCTTTTCAAGACATCTATGTCGACAAAATCTCGGATGAATTCCGTGAATATCTCCGGTTCGCCGAAGATGACCTTAAAGCTGTTATCCTGTGCCTTATAAATGCCTGTATTCTTACTCATGTGATCTGACCGCTCCAATTCGCTGTTGTAAATAATTTCCATACCATAAGGGCATACTATCACAACCGAACTGGGCGGTCAATACATATTTGAGAATATTTAACATTAATTGCAAATAGGCAAGGAGCTCAATATCACATAATAGGGTCAGGTACTTTTGTGGCAATATCAATAGCGCTTCGACAAGGCCACAGGGTCATAAGTCATAGCGACACACTTGTACTTGACTCTCCGGTGTCACCTTGTGTGTCCCGCCGGAAAGTGATTTCGTACGCGAATTGACGTTTGTTCGAGTTTTTACCGCCGTTGGCTGAGATCTTCTCGAACGATCGAAACTTTCCGTAGGAAAGCACCGCTTTTGCTACGGGATGACGTTTGTGAGATGCGATCTCGGCAATCAAGGACGTATTGCATCAAAATTGTGCCTATATACGGAAAAATGCCGAGACCCCCACGCCCCGGCATTTACCGCTTTTCTTTTTTGTTTGAAATGCTGTTGTGAATCCTTAGAGATTCTTTGATCTTCTTAAGTTCAGTAGGCTGCCGATTCCTTGAATCTTCTGTTTCTTGGCTTCTGATTCTTTTGAATCCTATGTTTCCGCTTCTTAGAATCTTTCGCTTCTGATTCTTATGCTTCCGCTTCTTCGGAGTCTTCCGGATCTTCTTCCGTCTTCCATATTGCGACGAGCCATACGGCGATCTGTGCCGCGAGTATGAGCAGCATCCAGAGCGTGTATTTGTCCGTGAAGCGCATCGGCAGCGTCATGTCTTCCGTCAGGATGAACACCGCGATGGCGATCACCGCCACGACGATGGCGATCACGCCGGACACGAGCCGCTTCCGCTTCGCACCGTTGCCCCTGCGCGTCGAGAAGTACACTGCCCAGAGGATGAAGATCAACAGCGCGGTCAGAATCGTCGCGATCAGGTTCAGGAGTGCCCACGCCTGTCCCGCGCCGATGAGCGGCACCTCGGGATCTGCGATGACGTCCACACCTTCCAGCGGCACGTCCGGGTCGGAAATTTCGCTGATCGGTCCCGTTCCCAGATCCACGCTGTCCGCAGGCAAAACCGGCGGTCTGTATCCGAGGGTTCCGACGGTCTGCGTCTGTCCCGGCGGCGTCCCCGAACCCGGCGGGTTTACCGCCGGATCGAGCTCGTCGACCCGAAACGCCCAGTCCACCGCACAGAGCGTGCTCTTATAAGCATTTGCCAGTGCAGGATCTATGGTGACCACGGCATGAATCGTGCCGTATGCGCCCGGATTGATCCATCCGAGCACCGCGCCGCTCGCCGAGTAAGGACCCGGTATCGCCGCAGTGCCGCGCAGGTTTCCGTCATAGATCACACCGCCCGCATAGGTCAGCCGGATGTTCACAAAATCGAGCAGTCCGTCCGAAATGGTCTTGCCCGGATTGTTCTGCGCAGCCGCATTGAGCTCTGCCGTTGTCGGCAGCGTGGCAAACAGCGTGTACTGAAGCAGATCCGCCGTCTGATTGCGCAGGCGGATATCGAATTCGGTCGTCGCCCCGGGCATCATCTCTTTTGTCGCAGCCCCGAAGAGGTCGCTGCTGCCGTACGCCGTAACGATAAAGCCGTTGTCGTACGTCCACTTCTCCGGCGCAGCCGTCCCGTTGAAGGCGACGTCGCCGTTGTCCGCAGGAACAGCGGCGTAGACCGGGATTGCCCCGGTCGTCACCGCGATGATGCACACCAGTAAGATGGCAGCAACTTTAGATATGAAGTTTTTTAAGCAATGTGTCATCTGCCGCCTTTAAATCAGAGGTTTAGCTGAGTGAAGCGTATGCAAATAGTTACCAAAGTCCGCACAGCCCTACAGTACCGCAATCAATTCGGCATAAAGACCTCTAACAGTAGTATCAGTAATGGCATATGTTCCAGTAACTGCTAACTGAGCTTCAAGATACGCTTTGGCTGTTGCAGGGTCGCCAGCCGCAACGTAATTCCCAATTACAGTCATAGTAGCATTTAAGGTTGCTTTCTGTATTGTGCCA
>JAISKP010000088.1 GCA_031260885.1 Eubacteriales Family XIII. Incertae Sedis bacterium | reverse complement strand
CGCTGCCCTGCGCATTTTGATACATTTTCGCACTGATCGCATGGAATTCATTCATGAGCGTTTCCTTTTTTTGTGCGATTTCATCAATGTTTGTGCCGTTCAGCGCGTTCTGAAGATCGTCCTTTGCAGCGGTAATGCTGACTTTTTCATCCTCCGAAATCTTTCCTTCCAGTTCCTTCAGCGCTTTCTCAGTTTCGTAGACAAGCGCTTCCGCATGGTTGCGGATTTCGACTTCTTCCTTGTGTTTGCGGTCTACTTCCGCATTTTCTTCGGCTTCGCGAATTTTTGCCTTGATCTCATCATCGGAAAGCTTATTTGAGGAACTGATTGTAATACGCTGTTCCTTGCCGGTACCCATATCCTTCGCACTGACATTTACAATACCGTTTGCGTCGATGTCAAAAGTAACTTCAATCTGCGGCACACCGCGCGGTGCCGGCGGAATGCCTGCCAGTTGGAAGCGTCCGAGTGTGATGTTTCCGGTCGCGAATTCACGTTCGCCCTGCATGACGTGGATGTCTACCGCCGTCTGACTGTCCGCTGCCGTAGAAAATATCTGGCTCTTCTTTGTCGGAATCGTCGTGTTGCGTTCGATCAGTTTTGTCGCTACGCCGCCGAGCGTCTCGATCGAGAGGGACAGCGGTGTCACGTCGAGCAATAGCACGTCGTGGACTTCACCGGTCAGAACACCGGCTTGAATCGCAGCACCAACGGCGACACATTCGTCCGGGTTGATGCCCTTAAACGGATCTTTGCCCGTTATCTTTTTTACAGCTTCCTGAACGGCAGGGATTCTGGTCGAACCACCGACGAGGATGACCTTGCTGATGTCGCTGTTCGTGACGCCCGCGTCCGCCATCGCCTTTTTCAGCGGTTCGATGGTCTTATCGACGAGATGTCCCGTGAGCTGGTCAAACTTTGCCCGCGTGAGATCCATATTGAGATGAAGCGGACCGTTCTGTCCGACCGTGATAAACGGTAAATTGATGTTCGTGGACTGTTGCCCGGAGAGTTCTTTCTTCGCTTTTTCCGAAGCCTCCTTCAGGCGTTGAAGCGCCATGTTGTCCTTTCGAAGATCGATCCCGTTCTCCAGCGCAAAAGCATCTGCGATAAAATTCATGACTGTTTCGTCAAAATCATCGCCGCCGAGCCTGTTGTTGCCGTTCGTTGCGAGCACTTCGAACACGCCGTCGCCGAGTTCAAGCACCGATACGTCAAATGTTCCGCCGCCCAGATCGTATACGAGGATCTTGTGATGTTCCGTCTCCTTGTCGAGTCCGTATGCGAGCGATGCGGCTGTCGGCTCGTTGATGATACGCTTCACATCGAGACCGGCGATCTTGCCGGCGTCCTTGGTCGCCTGCTTCTGACTGTCTGCGAAATAGGCAGGTACTGTAATGACCGCTTCTGTGACCGTTTCGCCCAGATAGGCTTCGGCATCCGTTTTGAGTTTCGAAAGGATCATCGCGGAGATGTCCTGCGGTGTGTACTTCTTGCCGTCGATTTCAATCTTATAGTCCGTACCCATCTCGCGCTTGATCGACGAAATGGTTCTGTCGGGATTTGTGATCGCCTGCCGTTTTGCGGTCTCGCCGACAAGCCTTTCCCCGTTTTTCGCAAAACCTACCACGGAAGGCGTCGTTCTGTTTCCTTCCGCATTTGGAATGACTACCGGCTCTCCGCCCTCAAGAACGGATACGCATGAATTCGTTGTCCCCAGATCGATTCCTATTACTTTTCCCATAATGATATTCCTCCATTTTTCTGTTTTATTTATACGTACGGTTTTCCCGTTTGTATCGTTTTTATTGAGCGACCTTTACCATAGCGGGTCGAATTACTTTTTCACCGAGCTTATAGCCTTTTTGCAGAACTTCGGTCACTTCTCCGCTTTCATATTGATCCGAGGCTTCCATCATAACAGCATTGTGAAAGTTCGGATCAAACACCTCACCTTCCGCCGGAATCTCTTCAACGCCTGCATTCGCAAGAACGCCCTGGAGCTGTACGCGAATCATCTCCATGCCTTCAAGGAAATTTGAATCTGCGTCTGCTGCGATATCCTGCGCGATTGCCCTGTCAAAGTTGTCAAGCACGGGCAGTAAGTCCGCGACAAAATCCTTTTTTCCGTCGCTGTAGCGCTCGAAGCGTTCTTTCTCGGTTCTTTTTTTGTAATTCTGAAAGTCTGCCGCAAGTCTTAGATACTTTAGATTTTCGCTTTCTTCCGCGTTCTCCGCCGCATCTTCGTCGATAGGCGATTCAGAGACCTCGTCCGCATCGGATGAATCGGCTTCCGGTTCTGCCTCTGCTTCCGGATCCGCTTCGGTCTTTACGCGTTTCTTCAGGTCTTCATCGCTATGATTGTGCTTTTTTTCGCTCATACTGCCTCCTGTTTCGAATTTTTATAAATCTTCGTCATGATCGTCCACGGTATCTAAAGCAACACGAAATGCTCTGTCGAGATTTCTCGTCATAAAGTCGATGACCGACGTGATCTCTCCGTAACGCATCCTGGTCGGTCCGATGACACCGAGTTTTCCGATCAGCTGTCCGTCCACATGATAGGTTGCGGTGATGATGCTGCTCCCCTCCATGATCTCACTGCTGTTTTCATCTCCGATCGTGATCGTGATCCCGTCATTGCGCTTTGCGATCGTCGCGGTCAAATCCTTTCTGTTATCGACCATTTCGAGGAAGTTCTTCGCACGTTCCACGCTGTTGAACTCCGGATGCGCAAAGATGTGCGTCATGCCTTCGAGGAACAGCCGTACGTCATACATGTCCTCCACGGTTGCAAAGGACGTAAGATTTGTAATCTCTGACAAGAGTTTTGACGCATGCCGGATCGTATTTTCAAGTTCCTGAACGTTGGCCTTCAGCTCAGCGCGGATCCGCTTCTTAGCGCTATCATCCAACTCGTATTTGTCCATGAGGTTGTTCACGTAGAGCCGGTACGCCTTATCGGACGGAACGCGTCCTGCAGAGGTGTGCGGATGCGTCAAATAACCCATATCCTCCAAATCCGCCATTTCATTGCGGATCGTCGCCGGGCTGATTTCGAGTTCATATTTCTTTGAAAGCGTTCTGGATCCGACCGGTTCCGCCGTCTGGATAAAGTCGGATATGATTGCCTGCAATATTTTTAATTTTCTTTCTGTCAAGTCCATAATTGTCAACATCCTGTTTGTTCATATTGTTAGCACTCATGCGAGGTGAGTGCTAACACCTGTCTTAAATTATACACGGTTGACGTCCCATGTCAACAGTGTATTTTCAAGAACTTTCAGAATCCAATAACGCCTCTTTTATGTGCACTTTAGTGTGATTACTTCTGTTATCTACACCCTAAACTGGAACTCCATTTTGTCCATTTCCATTTCCGGCTTAAAGCATAGCAGAAAAGTATGTGTTGCATTCTCTACGCGATGGATATATAATGATGTTGCGTTAAATAATTCACATAGTTTCATGCGCTGTATTGTATAATATGGAAATTTGGAGGTAAATTATGAAGACGAGGAAATTCAAAAAAATATTTGTTGTCGCGATTTCAGTCATGCTGATCGTTGCGCTTGCATCGGGCTGCGGACGCCCTGCTGCTTCCGGAACCGGTGGCACGGACAATGGCGTAACAGGCGGCACCTCGGACCAGATCTTCGTGGTCAAAATAGGTCATACCGATACGGGCGATCGTTCCACAAACGCGAGCATTCTATGGCTGGCTGAGTATCTGGATGAAAAAACAAACGGGCAGATCAAGGTAGAAGCTTATCCGGACGGACAACTCGGCGACGACCCGGAAATGTGTAAGGGTCTTCTTCTTGGAACCGATCAGGTATATTTCGGTCTGGCGGGCGTGCTCGGCGGCATTGTCGGTCCCAAACTTGATGTCGTAGATCTGCCCTTCCTCTACAATTCCTATGACGAATGGGAGACGGGCATGTTTGACAACGGCGGTCTCGCACTGTACAACGAATTGCTGGAAGGATCAGGATACACATGCGTGGATCTCATGTACAACGGCATGATGAATCTGTGCAGCTCAAAGAAGGTTTACCACAATTCCGCTGATATGGCAGGTTATAAAGTGCGTGTTACTTCCAGTGAACTGAATGTAAAGATCTTTGAAGCGATCGGCGCAAGCCCTACACCGATGTCGTGGGGCGAGGTGTACACTTCCGTCGTGCAGGGAACGGTCGATGGTCTGACGCATTCATTGGGTGTATTCAATGATTTCAGTTTCTGGGAATATGCACCCTTCATCACGATCGCTGAAATTCAGAGTTCGCCCTATACGGTTGTCATGTCGACAGCATTTCTGGAGGAACTCGATCAGGCCGGTCTTCAGGAGGTTTTCCTCGACGGTCTGCATCAGGCCTGTGCACAGCAGCGTCAGAACGAACGTGAATTGGAACTTTCCTATATCGATAAGTTCGAGAAGGAAGGTGCCACAGTCTATACGCTCACCACGGATGAAAAGAATGCGTTTTATGATAAATGCCAAGATATCTATGCAGCCCAGAGAGATGTCACCGGATCGGAAGTTTTTGACAAATTCCTGAAGACCGCGGGCAAGTAAACAACTGATGAAAAGATATAGCCCCGTCCTTGAGGCGGGGTCTTTTCTTGTATCCGAAATTTTCGAGAAACGGAGAATCTCATGAATCGAAAAAAACTTAGCTTCTCTGATATTTACAATCATTTCGAGGAGATCCTTATTGTTTTACTCTTCGTCGTAATGGTTGTGGTCATCTTCATTCAAGTGATCATGCGTTATGCTTTTCAGCACTCATTGCCGTGGTCGGAAGAGATGGGGCGCTTTATTTTTGAATGGCTGACTTGGCTTGGGATCAGCCTCGGCGCACGTTATGGGGAGCACATCAAGATCACGATGTTGGTAGATCGTCTGCCCTTCCGCACAGCGCAGGCTATAAATATATTAGCGGATATCATCGTCATCGGTATTTGTGCGGTGACAATCGGCACCGGTATTATCCTCGGTAAGACTTTTGTAAGCACACTGTTCACGATGATGCGTTTCAGCATCGCCTGGGGCTATGCGGCACCGGTTGTCGGATGTACACTGATGATCATGCGCGCGATCGTTTCCATCGTCCAATCCTCGAAGAAGCTCATTTCCGGTCCGCCTCCCGAAGAGGCTCTGACCGAGGCGCAGTTGGAAGGAGGTGATTTCTAGTGGGTACGTTAGCATTATTTGTCATACTATTCGTTCTGATCTTCCTCGGCGTGCCTGTTGGATTTGCCATCGGCGGTGCGACGATCGTCGCGATGTATTACTTTACCAATATGAATATGGTGACCGTTGCGCAATACTGCTACTACGGCATTGACTCCTTTACGGTTATGGCCATTCCTTTCTTCCTCTTGGCGGGCGTAATCATGTCCACCGGCGGCATTGCAAAGCGCATTGTGAACTTTGCAAATCAGCTGATCGGTTTTGTAACCGGCGGTCTCGGCGCAGTCTCAGTGCTGGCTTGTATGTTCTTTGGAGCGCTCTCGGGATCCGGTATGGCTACGACTTCCGCGATCGGAAGCATGATGATCCCCGAAATGAAAAAACATGGCTATATCGCGGAATACTGTACGACATTGGTCTGTTTTGCCGGCATCATCGGTTTGATTATCCCGCCGAGTCTGGCCTACGTGCTCTATGGTTCTACGACGAAGACCTCCATCTCGGATCTTTTTCTCGCCGGCATTCTTCCCGGAATTTTCATCGGGATTGTTTTCATGGTAATGAATTATTTCATGTGCAAGAAATTACACATGGGACAGAAACAGATGACGGAAAAAGAAGTCACGCTGAAGGAATTCTTTATCGCACGCATCAAAGGTGTTGCGATCTCTTTCAAAGACGGATTCTGGGCACTGCTCTCCCCTGTCATCATCCTCGGTGGCATTTATTCCGGCATTTTCACACCCACGGAAGCCGCATGCGTGTCGGTGGTTTATTCCCTGATCGTCAGCTGTTTCGTGTATAAAGAACTGAATTTTAAAGGCGTCTATAAAACATTTGTGCAGGCTGCGGTGCTCAACGGCATTACATCCTTTCTTTTAGGGTATGCGACCATCTTTTCCACTTATCTGGCCTATGAAAATATTCCGAAGGCGATTTACAACTTGCTGATGGGGATGACAGACAACAAATTTGTTATGCTGCTGCTGATCAACATTGTACTGTTGATCATCGGCTGTTTTCTGGATACCGTTCCTGCGATCATCGTGATGGCGCCGATTTTATTACCTGCGGTGATCGGGTACGGCGTCGACCCCATTCACTTTGGGATCATCATGACCATCAATCTCGGTATTGGACTCTGCACGCCGCCATACGGCTGCAATCTCTTTGTCGGTGCTGCCGTGGGTCATGTCAAGATGGAACGGATGATGCGTTATATCATTCCATTCTTCCTCGTCGCCGTAGGCGCACTGATGGTGGTTACCTACTTGCCGCAGCTATCACTCATACTGCTTGGCAGATAAACCGATCAGGAAGGATACGGAACATTTTGTAAAGGAAGTGAGATCGATGAATGTTCGTGAATATTACGGCGCACACCGCGTCCTTTCTCCGCAGGGATTGCTGCCGCAGGCCGCCGACAAGATTGACAACAACCCGAAGTTATGGCCGAGCGAGATCCTCATCGAGGTGAAGGTTCTGCAGCTGACATCTACCGCGGTGCGAAGCATCTATGAGAAATGCGGGCGGGAAATCGAGGCCGTCAAAGCGGAAGTGCTTCGGATCGTAGAAGACCGCGGAAAGTTCCAAGATCCGGTGACAAAATCGGGCGGGATGCTGATCGGAACGGTGAAACAAATCGGCGAAGCGCGCAAGGGGGAAACAGATCTCGCGGTCGGGGACACCATCGCGACGCTCGTCTCGCTGTCGTTGACGCCGCTTAAGATCTATGAAATATATGATTTCAATCCGGATACGGAACAGCTCACCTGCCGGGCGGATGCCGTGCTCTTCGAGAGCGGTATCTATTCAAAGATCCCGGCGGATCTCGGAGAGAAACTGAGTCTGGCGGTAATGGACATCGCCGGCGCACCGGCACAGGTTGCGATCAACGTAAAACCGGGGGATCTGGTAGCCGTAATGGGCGCAGGCAAAGCAGGTCTGCTTTGCCTGGCAGAGGCGAAGAAACGCGTTTCCCCTACCGGAAAGGTCATTTGTCTTGAGTATGATGAGAAACAATGTAAGCTTGTTACCGAACTCGGAATCGCGGACGAAGTGATTCAGATCAACGGACAAAAACCACTCGAGACCTATGAACTTTTTTTGACAGCAACGGGTGGAGTGCTTGCCGACTTTACGGTAAATTGTGTGAACGCGCCTGACACGGAACTATCCAGCATTTTGATCACAAAAGACTCAGGGAAAATCTATTTTTTCTCCATGAGCACAAATTTTGCGAAAGCGTCCCTCGGCGCAGAAGGCGCAAAGAAGTACGTCACCATGGTATTGGGAGCCGGATACTATCCGGGACACGCGGAAATCGCATACGGTATCGTGCGAGAAAACCCAAAGCTGCGAGCATATCTGGACATGCGGTATCGATAAGCATGATAAGGTAGCGGCTCGAGAACGTTAGATCACTAGAAAGAGAGGCAATGATGAAATCGATCATAAGACTTAGAATGAGCGCGCATGATGCGCATTACGGCGGAAACTTGGTGGACGGCGCACGGATGTTGGCGTTGTTCGGAGATGTGGCCACAGAACTGCTGATCCGGAACGACGGTGACGAAGGTCTGTTCAAAGCGTACGATATGGTTGAGTTTCTCGCACCGGTCTATGCCGGGGATTACATTGAAGCAGAGGGGGAAATCGTGCATGTCGGAAATACTTCCCGCACGATGAAATTTGAGGCGCGCAAAGTCATCGTCCCGCGGACAGACATCAATGACAGTGCCTGTGATTTGTTGGATACACCCCTTGTCGTGTGCCGCGCCACCGGAACTTGCGTTGTGCCGAAAGAAAAGCAAAGGAGTTGTGATCGGTCATGACAGAGAAACTGATTTTGACCGCATGCATCTGCGGCGCAGAAGTAACAAAGGCACACAATCCGGCGGTTCCCTATACCTGTGCGGAAATCGCGAGAGAGGCAAAAAGCGCTTGCGATGCGGGTGCTGCCATCATTCATCTGCATGTGCGCGAGGATGACGGCACGCCGACACAAAGCACCGAACGCTTTCGGGAATGCATGGACGCGATCCGATCGGTATGCCCTGACGTGATCATACAGCCGTCTACGGGCGGTGCCGTAGGCATGAGCAGCGATGAACGCCTGCAGCCGCTTGAACTCGGACCGGAGATCGCCAGCCTGGACTGCGGAACATGCAATTTCGGCGGCGACGAGATCTTTGTAAACACCGAGTCGATGATCATCGAATTCGGCGACCGGATGATTTCTAAAAATATCAAACCTGAATGTGAAGTCTTTGACAAGGGCATGATCGACATGGCTGTTCGCCTGAGCAAAAAAGGGCACATCAAAACACCGCTGCATTTCAACTTTGTAATGGGCGTAAACGGCGGCATTTCCGGCACACCGCGGGATCTGCTTTTCATGGCGGAGAGCATCCCTGCGGATGCCACCTGGACCGTTTCCGGCATCGGGAGTTGTGAATTTCCGATGGCGACGATGGCGATCCTGTTGGGCGGGCACGTCCGCGTCGGTTTTGAGGACAATATCTATCTAAAGAAAGGTGTGCTCGCAAAATCCAACGGAGAACTTGTCGAAAAGGCGGCGAGGATCGCCCGGGAATTGAATCGTGAAATCGCAGACCCGTGTGAGGCGCGCAAAATCCTCAGCCTTGTTTGAAAGAAGAATTCAAGCCTCCGGATCAGATTCCGGAGGCTGTTTTGATCGCCTTATCCCAGCCGGCAAGAAGTGCACTGCGCCTTTCTGTGTCCATATTCGGCGTAAATTCCAGATCGAGCTGCCAGTTGGAAACGATCTCGTCCGTACTTTCCCAGTATCCTACCGGAAGCCCGGCAAGATATGCGGCGCCGAGCGCCGTCGTTTCGATGCAGACGGGTCTACGCACGGGAGCCCCGATGATATCCGACTGAAACTGCATCAGGAAATTGTTCGCCGCTGCACCGCCGTCGACCTTCAGGGTGCTGATCTCGGATTCCGCATCCTTTTTCATCGCATCCAATAGATCGCGACTCTGATATGCGATCGACTCAAGCGCCGCTCGGACGATGTGATATTTGTTTGCACCCCGCGTAAGACCTGTAATCACACCGCGTGCGTACGGATTCCAGTACGGCGCGCCCAACCCGACAAATGCCGGAACGAAGAAAACACCGCAGGTGTCCGAAACCGAAAGTGCCATTCGTTCTGTATCGACCGAATTTTCAATGAGACCCATCTCATCGCGCAGCCACTGAATCGCGGCTCCTGCGACAAATACAGAGCCTTCAAGCGCATAGTGTACCCTGCCGCCGATCCCGCACGCAATCGTCGTAATCAATCCGCTATGTGAAAAGACAGGCTTTATACCGGTGTTCATGAGCAAAAAACAACCGGTACCATATGTATTTTTTGCATCCCCTTCCTTGAAACATGCCTGTCCGAAGAGCGATGCCTGTTGATCGCCGGCCGCACCACAGATCGGAATCGCGCCGCCAAACAACGCCCGATCCGTCTCGCCGTACCGCTCGCTCGATGACCGAACCTCGGGAAGCATCGATGCCGGAATTTCCAGAAGATCCAATAGTTCTTTGTCCCATTCCAAAGTGCTGATATTGAAAAGCATCGTCCGGGATGCGTTAGAGTAGTCCGTAACATGCATGCGACCATGTGTCAGCTTCCAGATGAGCCACGTTTCGACGGTACCGAACAGAAGATGCCCTGCTTCCGCCTTTGTCCGTGCGCCGTCCACGTTGTCCAATATCCATTTTATTTTTGTCCCTGAAAAGTATGCATCGATCATCAGCCCGGTCTTTTCGCGGATTCGCGTCTCGTGCCCTTCAGCGATCAGACGGTCGCAATATGCCGCTGTGCGGCGGCATTGCCAGACGATCGCATTATAGACCGGCTCGCCCGTTTCCTTATCCCAGACAATGGTCGTTTCGCGCTGATTTGTGATGCCGATCGCGGCGATATTCGCATGTGTAAGCCCGCCTTTCAGCAGCGCTTCCTGCGCCACATTGATCTGTGTGGACCAGATTTCCATCGGATCATGCTCCACCCAGCCCTCCTGCGGATAATACTGGGGATACTCCCTTTGTGCAGAAGCGATCTGCGCGCCGGATTTATCAAAGATGATGCATCTTGAGCTGGTCGTACCTTGGTCGAGCGACATGATATATTGTTTCACCCGGGGCTCCAATCTGCCGCCAAACAGCGGCATCATTCCATTTAAACGTATTCCGAAAAAACCTGATTTGAAAGATCGAGACCGAGACGCGTCAACCGAAGCGTATGATCGTCCCGCTCCAAAAGTCCGCGTCCGATCAGTTTTTCAGTTTCTTCCGAATACAGATCCCAGAAATTTTTCCCGAATGCCTGTCTGAAATGGTCGAAATTGATACCTTCCGTTTTTCGGAGACCGAGAAATACATATTCCGAGATATCATCGGATTCCGAATTCTTATGCAGCCACGAAATTCTGCCGTGATCCGTGTTGCCGGACATATAGTCGGAAATCTGATTTGTGTTCGCCGACCGAACGCCGTTCACATAGGAATGCGCCCCCAGACCAACGCCGAGATAATCGTCGAGCGACCAATATTTCAGATTGTGTCTGGAAGCAAAGCCCGGGCGCGCCGCATTTGAAATTTCGTAATGACCGTAACCGGCTTCCGTAAGCGTCTCGATCGCGTTATGATACATGATGCGGTCTTCGAGATCCGGTAGCGTTTCTACCTTGCCGCTTACAATATCGTGATAAATTTCAGTTCCTTCCTCGATCTGAAGGCTATAAAACGAAATGTGTTCCGGCGTAAGACCGATCGCGGTATCAATATCCTTCATCCACTGTTTTTGAGTCTCTCCGGGGAGTCCGAATATCAAATCCAGATTGATATTATCAAAACCCGCCTTACGCGCTGTCGAAAAACTTTCAAAGATTTCCTCAGGTGTATGAATCCGTCCCATCATCTTCAACAAACCGGGATCAAAGGACTGTGCGCCCATGCTGATCCGCGTAAACCCGGCATTGCGGAAGGCCGTAAGTTTTTCCGGCGTCAGCGTGCCGGGATTTGCTTCTATCGTAATTTCCGCATCCTCGCGAACCCGGTACCTTGCAAACACCGCATCGAGCAGATCACACAGCAACTCCGGCGAGAGAATCGACGGTGTACCGCCACCGACAAAGATGGTATCTACCGTATACATATTATTGTGAATCAAGCTCCAAGAAGCGATTTCGTCCGTCATCTTTGCGGTATAGATCTCGTGAAAGGATCGATCTGTATCCGCGAAGGACAGAAAGTCACAATATCTGCACTTTTTGATACAGAAAGGAATGTGTATATAGATGCCGAGCGGCTTTTCTCTTATATATTTATATTCCATTCTATTTATTTTCATCAAATTTCAACACAGCGGTAAACGCTTCCTGCGGCACTTCGACCGAGCCGAACTGACGCATGCGTTTCTTCCCTTCCTTCTGTTTCTCGAGCAACTTCCGTTTTCTTGAAATATCGCCGCCGTAACACTTGGCGATGACGTCCTTGCGGTATGCACTCACGGTCTCGCGGGCGATGACCTTCTGCCCGATGGAAGCTTGGATCGGGATCTCAAACTGATGCCGCGGGATGATCTCCTTGAGCTTTTCGCAGACGAAACGCCCGCGGTAATAGGCTTTTGATTCGTGAACGAGCATCGAAAAAGCATCGACCTGTTCCCTGTTCAGCAGGATATCGAGTTTGACGATCTTTGAAGGCTCATACCGGATAAATTCGTAGTCGAGCGAACCGTACCCGCGCGTCTTGGATTTCAGCGCATCAAAGAAATCATAGATCACCTCGTTTAAAGGCAACTCGTAATGCAGTTGCACACGATTTTCCGTGATGTACTCCATATGGAGCATCCTGCCGCGGCGTTCCTGCGCGAGCTCCATGACCGTACCCACATATTCCTTGGGAATCATGATATCCGCCTTCACGATCGGTTCTTCGATGTGCTCAATGCGCAGGGGATCCGGCAGATTGCTCGGGTTTTGAATCATCTCTGTCGTACCGTCGTTCATGACGACCTTATACACGACGCTCGGCGAGGTCGTGATCACCGCAAGGTCGAATTCCCGTTCGAGGCGTTCGACGATGATCTCCATGTGCAAAAGTCCCAAAAATCCGCAACGAAAGCCAAATCCAAGCGCCGCAGAGGTCTCCGGTTCGAAGTGAAAAGCGGCGTCGTTTACCTGAAGTTTTTCGATCGCATCCTTCACGCTCTCATACTTTTCACCCTCGGCCGGATAGACGCCGCAGTAGACCATCGGCTGTACTTTCTTGTAGCCCGGCAGCGGTTCCGGCGCGGGATCGGCAGCAAGCGTGATCGTATCGCCGACACGCGCGTCGGCAACCTGCTTGATCGCAGCGCAGATGTAGCCGACTTCTCCGGATTCTATGCTGTCAGACGGCACAGGTCCCGGCGAAAAATAGCCGACTTCCGTCACCTCATGATCCTTCTTGCTGTTCATGAGACGAATGATATCGCCCTTGCGTATGCTGCCGTCAAAGACGCGCGCATAGACGACGACGCCCTTGTAATTGTCGTAGTAAGAATCGAAGATGAGCGCTTTCAGCTTCCCGTCCGGATCTCCCGAAGGCGCAGGGACGTTTGCGACAATGTCTTCTAAAACATCGGCGATGCCGATCCCTTCCTTCGCGGAGATCAGCGGTGCATTCGTCGCATCGATGCCGATGATTTCTTCGATCTCATCTTTAACTCTTTCCGGTTCCGCGCTCGCAAGGTCGATCTTGTTCAGCACGGGAAGAATTTCAAGGTTTTCATTCAACGCGAGATAGACGTTTGCGAGCGTCTGCGCTTCGACGCCTTGCGTCGCGTCCACGACGAGCACAGCCCCTTCGCAGGCGGCAAGGCTACGGGATACTTCATAGGTGAAATCCACGTGACCGGGCGTGTCGATCAGATTCAGAACGTACGTTTCTCCGTTCTTTGCTTTGTACGGAATCCGCGTTGTCTGCAATTTAATTGTGATGCCGCGTTCGCGTTCCAGCTCCATATTGTCAAGAAACTGTTCCTTCATATCCCGGTCTGCGACAACACCTGTTGTTTGAAGAATACGATCCGCGAGCGTTGATTTACCGTGGTCGATATGCGCTATAATAGAAAAATTGCGTATGTTTTTCATGTTCTACCCTGAAATGCTTTGTAAATTATAAATCCTGCAAGCCGAGTTGACTTGTATTTCTCATTTTATCCTGTCTGCTCCGGAATGTCCATGTAAAGTGACGACAGTTTGCTTGTTGCACGCACCCGGAATAGTATATAATAAACGCGAATTATTTTTACACAGGACGGACTGTAAGAGACGGTAGCAGTGTACCGTAGCTGCAGATCAATACGTGATTACAAAGAATTTGAAACGGAGATCAGCGAAATGCGCAAGAGCATATGGGTGGTAACCCTTTTTATCATATTGGGTCTTTCTATCGGCGTATTTTCAGCCTGTAGCAACGAAAGTGCCGGGGGCAATTCAACCATTATCGACTTTTTCACCGGGATCTTGTCATCGGATGAAGAACAGGATGAACCGTACGTTTCCGATTCCGCAGCCGCAAACTGGCTCGCCGGCAGAATCCGTTCCGAATCGGGACGGCTCTATGTATATAAAGACAGCGTTGACGTCGCCAACCGCTTTACACAAAAATTATGGGTAAGCAAGAACTTCACCAGTTTTCCCACGATGGACGAAACGGGAGAAGGTCTCGACGGCACGACGGGCATTGAAGTTGCGGTAGCCTTTCCCGACGAAGGTTGGGACGGTTATCTCTTTACGGTCGGCAGACTATCCGCCGGCTCCAGCAACCCGGAGCCAAACTACGGCACCTACGATGCCGGCTATGATCTGAGCGGCGCGGAGAAATTGGTATTTTATGCAAAAGGTGCATCCGGCGGCGAGCGCGTGGAATTTTTCACGGCCGGTCTCGGCTACGACCACGGCAACAATCGGCAAAAGTATGCCGATTCATCCAGAAAAATCACGTTGGACACCGTAACACTGACGAACGAGTGGGAACGTTACGAAATATCGCTTAAGCGGAAGAACCTAAGTCGCATCGCCTGCGGGTTCGGTTTTGTCGCAAGCAGTTGGGAAAATGCCGCCGTCTCGGAAATCCACTTCAGCCTGGATGAAATCCGTTTTGAATTTCCGGAAGGAAAACGGCGTGAGCAGATCTTTTTGCAGCGCTATGAAGCAGCGCCGCTCAACACGGAAGGCGCTGTCATCAACAATTTTGCCTATCTATACGATAACGCGATTTCGGCAATGGCGCTTTCCGCTGCCGGATACGGAGAAGAATCGCAGCAGATTGCGGATGCGATCGTCTTTGCGGTGGAACATGATCGGTATTTCAATGACGGCAGGCTGAGAAACGCTTATCTGTTCGGAGATCTTGAAAGCGAGCCGGGCTGGTTGTCGAGGCATGGCGACGTCTATGCGCGAATGCCGGGATTTTATGACGAATTGGATGAGACGTGGCGCGAGGATGTCTACGCGGCATCCTCCTCAACGGGCAATATGGCATGGGCGCTGATCGCGCTCTCCGAAGCCTACGAGAACAGTTCGGATGAGGATGCGAAAAAGCGTGAAGCGCGCCTTGATGTGGCAAATCGCCTTGCGGACTTTCTGCTGACGCTGGAGTCCCAGACCGGCGGATTTACCGCCGGATACGAAGGTTGGGAAGGTGAGCAAACGGCCGCAACCTATAAAAGCACGGAACACAACATCGACCTCTATTGTGCATTCACCCGGCTTGCAAATATTGAACGCACGCATGAAGACAATCCTTCACAGGCACGCGCCAAAATCTACGACGAAGCGGCTGCACATGCAAAAGCATTCATCCTTTCTATGTATGACTCAGATCGCGGCTGTTTTTATACCGGCACCGAAACCGACGGCGTCCGGATTTCGAAAGACATCCTGCCGCTCGACGTAAACACCTGGGCACTGCTTGCACTCGGTGATGAATTCGCGCGGACGGAAGGCAAAAAAATTATGACATTCGTAGAGGAAAATATGTCTTCCGCGCTGAAAGACGGCGCACCGGGCGGCTACAGTTTTCAAAGCGGTACGGGCGGAATCTGGTATGAAGGAACAGCGCAGGTCGCGCTCGCCTACAAGGCAATCGGCGATGAAACCAAGTATCAGGAAATTCTCACTTTTTTAAATGAAAGCGCCCTCTCCGACGGTAGCATTTATGCAACAGACACAGACGGTCTGTCAACCGGATTTTCCGTCACCGGTACGAACATTCCTTGGGAATATACGAAACGCATTCACGCCGGCGCAACGGCATGGCTGGCCTTCGCCCAACTTGGCGTAAACCCGTTGGAATAATAAGGATGAGTATGAACAAAAAGACGCACACGTTTTATGTCGATTTGATCTGCGCAAAGGTCCTTGTGTTCCTTTGTTGTCTTATGCTCGGCGCGCTTCCGGCATTGTTCGGATTTCGGCTCAGTATGGATGGTTGGGGCGTTGATTTTCTTACGATATTTGCATCCATCTTTCTCGGACTGATCTTGTACTTTTCGGTCGGCGTTTTGTTTTTACGACTGATCATTCCGGGTTATCTGAAAAAAATCCGACTGGGCGATACGGGACACGCAGGCGAGGTGCTGATCATCTCGATTTTCTGCAATCTGCTGATGCATGCCGCCACGCTCCTGTCCTACGGAGTCTATGCCTGGAACATCTTTTTGATCGTGACAAGCACCGTGTTCTTTACCTATCCGATGTACTATCTGACGAACACCCTATGGAACATGCAGCCGGAGATCCGCCGCATTGATTCCGGTAAATACAGGATCAATACGCGGTTCTTTGCAAATATCCCGCGGGAAACAAATTCACCGGAGGACTATCTACCGATTACGATCAGCATCCCGGTCTATACGGAAAGCAATGAAGTGATTTTTCAGACTATTCGGTCCTGCCTATCCGCAATCCGGCAGTTTCGGGAGCGAACGGGGCGCGCAGCAAATCTGCTCATTTCCGAAGACGGACTCGCGAAAATGCTCGGCGGCAGTGTAACAGCCGCTGCGCTGGAAAATCCGACTGCGCAGGCGGCAGAACGAATTGCCTTTTATCGTGCGAACGGCATCGCCTTTGTAGCACGCCCCGTCAGCGGGCGCAAGGGAAAATTCAAAAAAGGCAGCAATCTCAATTATACTTATGATCTTGCTCGCAGGATGGCGGCAGGCGAAAATCCGCAGACGCTTTTTGCTGCGGACGGCGATTTTGCGGGCGGTTATGCGGAAGGTGTGATCGCCGTGCACGACCTCATTCTGATGCTTGACAAAGACAGCGGTATCGTACCGGGGATCCTCGAAGCGACCGCTCCGGAATTCTCCGCGGATCCGCTGCTTGCCTACACGCAACATGCGACTGCTTCCGCAAACGAGAATCTTAATTACTTTACACGTGTGATGAGCCGGTTCAATGACATTCTGTTCAAGATCGCATTGCCGAATAAGTCGCTGCAAGGTCTGCAGGTGCCGCTGATGGGGCACAATGCTTTTATCCGCAAAGATTTTCTTGAGAAATCGGGCGGTTGGGCGGAAGACCGGGTTTCGGAGGATTTCTCAAAGGCCATTGACGCTTACGCGATGGGTTACCACGGAAAGTACATTGCCTACCCGGGACTTGATTTTACGGAATATGTCTGTCAACATTTTGTCGAGGAGACGGAAAAGCAGTCACGCTACAGTTACGGCGTTTCGGAACTCTTATTTGGCGGTCAGTCTTCCGCCGCAAAAAAGCGCAAAGCACTTAAAAATCCGAATGATCCCAAGCCCCTGAAGGACTCCGGTCGTATTACGGTCGCACACGTCATGGATATGCTGATCTACTATTTCTCCTATTTCAATCTCGGCGCGGCAGTCCCGACCATGCTACTGTTGCTGTTCACGCATCAGATTTATTATCTGTTTGCAGGAATTCTCATCAATTTTGTCATCTTCTGGTTCTGTCCTTCCGTGCAGGTGAAACTGCTCGGTCGCAGCAGCGGATTCTCCGGATTGTTCAGCGCCTTCGGCAATTTCGCGCTGATCGGATTCACGTTTTTCGGTCACGGGTATTCGATGCTCCGAGGACTTTTCGTATATCTGAACGATCGCATCAGAAGGCGTTACGAACCGTTCGGCGCGACAAATGTCGAAACGGTTGAGCGTTCTTTCAAACTGGGTATGCGTATCCTCTATGCATATTACCGAAAGAATCTACCGGGACTCGCCACCGCGGTACTGATCTTCTACGGATGTCTGATGGTGCTCGGCGATATACCGCCGCATATCATCCGACCGTTGATCGTGGCTTTCCTGATGACCTATGTACTCGCGCCGGTATTCCTGACACCACAGATCTTTTCGCGGTCATCCAAACAAAAACGCAGATCATCCGAACGCAAATGACGAATGGAATGCTCGAACTCGCCTACCTTAAACGCAGCGTATCTACAGCGAGAGCTTCAGGATCTCCGCATATGAATCCACGCGCCTATCCCTGTGAAACTGCAGGATGTCTCGGGCGCGTTTGATTTCATCCAGATCGAGTTCGGCAACGAGAAGGTCCTCTTCGTTCCGCTTGCACTCCCGAATCACCGTACCCCATGGATCGGACACAAAGCTCCTGCCGTAGAAGTCAATGTACCCGCTTCCGTCTGTTGCGTCTTCCCTGCCGACGCGGTTGCACGCGCAGACATAGAAATTGTTGTGGATGCCGTGACCGCGGATTGCATCTACCCAAGTCTGCGAGGTGTCGAGATCCGGATTGTCCGGTTCAGAGCCGATTGCAGACGGATAGAAGACGAAATCTGCACCTTTGAGCGCGAGGATGCGCGTCGCTTCCGGAAACCATTCGTCCCAGCAGATCAATACACCGAAGGTTCCGTACTTCGATTTGAAGACGATGTAAGGCGAATCTCCCGGCGTAAAATAATATTTCTCAAGATACTGCGGACCGTCCGGAATGTGATGTTTCCGGTAATTGCCGAGCAGCGCCCCGTCGGCATCGAAGACCGCAACGGAGTTGTAATAGACGCCGTCCATCGCGTACTCAAAATAGCAGCTGAGAACGACGATATCAAGTTCCTTTGCAAGGGCCTGCATGCGCGTGTTCGAAGGACCGTCAATGGGCTCCGCAAGATCATAGCTTTTGTAATCGATGATCTGCGCAAAATACTGTCCGGCAAAAAGCTCCTGCGTGCAGATGATCTTTGCTCCCTGTGCCGCCATTGCACGAATCTGTTGCTCCGCTTTATCGATGTTTTCGTCAATGTTCGGAACGCAGGTAAACTGCGTCATTCCGATCGTGACCTTTCCCTTGTTCATCCTGATACTCCTCTCTTGATCTAAATGTAACATGGAATTTACGCCTATTATAACATTGAAATTCCAATCGGTATATTCCCGTGAGAGATTTCTTTTGACAATTTATGTGCCGAAGATATTATCCCAAATATTCCCGCAAGACGTCCAGCACATTGTTTAAATCGATCGGCTTGCTGACATGCCCATCCATCCCGGATGATAAATATTTATCAATGTCCTCGCGGAACACATTGGCCGTCATTGCAACAATCGGGATGTGTCCGCCGTTTTCCGCCTCCAACTTTCGAATCGCGATCGTTGCCTCGATGCCGTCCATCACAGGCATCTGTACGTCCATAAAAATCATGCTGTACTGTCCCGGAAATGCCACAAACAGATCTACCGCCACCCTGCCGTTTTCGGCACAGTCAAATACCAGACCGGTCGGTTCCAGCAACGCCATCAGAATCTCCCGATTAACATCGATATCCTCAACGAGCAGGATTTGGTGACCGCTGAAATTATCATCCTTATCATGGCACGCTTCCGAATCACCGTGCAAGGTTGCGCCAAGATATTCATTGATGCTCCCTGCAAGCGTAGATGGGAACGGCGGCATTGAAATATATCCGCTGACACCGGCATTTTTCGCTTCCCGCTCGAGCATATCCCACTCGGAAACAGAAATCGAAATCAACGCGATGATGATCTGCCCTTCTGCGGCATGGCTGAGTTTTCGTGCAAGTGCGGTACCATTCAATCCGGGCAGTTTCCAATCCATGAAAATAAGGCTGTACGGACCGTTTTCATGAATCAGACGGACGGCATCATCCGCGTTGGCGGCCGCATCACAGGCAATGCCAAAGCCCTCTGTGATTTCCGCGATATACGCCCTTAGATCCGGCTCGCCCTCGACCACCAATATGTGCAAACGATCCCGTTCCACGTCAGCGTTGATATGTCTTTTGTGATCGGCATTGCTACGTGCCACCTGCACTGTGAACACGAAGGTAGCACCTTTTCCAAATTCCGACTCAATCCAAATCTCGCCGCCCATCATCTCCACAATGCGCTTTGAGATGGTAAGTCCGAGTCCGGTTCCCCCAAAGTTCCGTGAAGTACTGTTGTCCGCCTGTTCAAAAGAGGCGAACAGACGGGATTGTTGTTCCTTGGTGATGCCAATCCCGGTATCGGATACCTCAATGCGGAGCGTACAGATATCGTCTCTTTCACTTTCCAAGTTCGCACGGAGTTTCAAATCGCCGTTTTCCGGCGTGAACTTCACCGCGTTCGAAAAAAGATTGGTGATTACCTGTGCCAGCCGTTGGTCGTCTCCGATCAGCGTATGCGGAATCTCCTTCCCGATAAATATGGCAAGATTTTGCTGCTTCTCAAGCGCCTTATACTGGATGACATTTACAACGTTTTGGAGCATTTTTTCAAAATCGAATTCCACAGGAGAAAGTTCCAGTTTGTTCGCTTCAATTTTTGATATATCCAACACGTCATTGATGATGCTAAGCAGTTGGGTGGACGCATTCTCTATTTTATCGAGACAATAGTCAACACGCAGCATATCCGGAGATGATTTTGCAAGCAGCATCATGCCGATGATCGCATTCATAGGTGTACGAATTTCGTGACTCATATTGGCGAGGAATTCGCTTTTTGCATTGGACGCAACAAGTGCGGCTTCTGTCTGCAATTCAAGTTCCATGGTGCGTTCTCGCACGATAAGTTCAAGCCTTTTACTCTCCTGACGTTTCTTCTGGAAAAGAATAAACAACAAGATCAATACCACCAGCAAAAGAAGCACCGAGCCAAACAACAACGGCAATTCACTTCGCATCATCTTCTCGCGGTAATCAAAGTTTTTATCTGCCCAGCGATCGGCGATGACCTTTGTATCGATCACCTGAAGCGCCTTGTTCATAATAGAGCACAGGATGGCTTCGCTTTTATGAAAGCCAAATAGAGATTCATACTCGCGATTGAATACAAGGTTTGCCTTATAACCCGGATTTTCCCGATAATTTGTCTCACTGCGAAGCATATTCTGCGTCGCCATGAGCAGATCAATCTCTCCGTTTTCAAGGGCGACAAAAGCATCGTTGGTATTTTCATAAATCACAGTATCCGGATGATCCGGGAACCATTCCAAAAATACCCTTGAATACGCTGTGTCCCGAGTAACGCCCACACGAACGTACAGAATTTCATTAAAACTGATATCTTTGAATTCCGTTTTCGACAACAATGCGTAATTATCGGTTTGATAAGGCGTCTCCGCCCAAATAAATCGACCCTCTCGATCGTCGGATCGGATCAGTTCAGAGACAAACGCAAGTTCTCCATTTTCAAGCATCGCCACAAGCTCCGCCCAATTCTTTTTCTCGTTATAGGGTTGCTCAAATCTAAGACCCGACAGTTCCTCGATCTGTGCCAGAACATCGATGGAGACGCCCTGCCATGATTTTTCCTGATCGTTATAAAAGCTGACCGGATAGTTGTCGAATTCAGTACCAACAGGGATGAGGATCTCCTCGGCGATATGCGCATCGATATAGGCCTGTTCCTCCGCGGTGAGTTGTGTGAAAAACTTATGCTTTTTATATTCCTTTTCACCGAGATTGTAGAGATCGGTCAACTGTCGTCTGGTATCATTTGTCAGGGCTTTCTGAACAACGGTGATGATTGGCTCAAGTTCCGGGTTTTGTGTGGCAAAGGAAACAGAATTGAAAGTGAGCGGAAAAAAGTTGTCGGAAACGACGTCTCCGTATGACTCAAATGCAGCTTCTGCAACACTTTCATCAACAAACGCGTCTATTTCACCGCTTTTGAGCATACGGTAGGCCGTATCGTCATCGCTGACATACGTAAACGTACAGGGATAATTGATGTAGGGAGACAGTTGTTCAGGGATAATCGTTGCTTCAAAGCAAGCGTAATGCAAAGGTCTATATGCTGCGATCTCATCAATATCCGCACTCCCTGCAATTCGAAAATATGTGATCACGCGCTCTGAAACGAAGTCCGTCATGTAGTACGATTCACGCCGTTCTTCCGTAGCGGTCAAATCACAGAAAAAATCGATGTCGTAGGAAGCAATACCGCCGATCAGGTCTCCCCATTCATAAATTGCCGGTTCAAATGGAATCTCGAATAAATCCGTCAACCAATCGCAAAAGTATGCCGAGAAACCTTGAATTTTACCGTTGTCATTCGGATAAATTTCGGTGGAATAGGCCCCCCCGTAGATGAAAGTGTCGTATTGTTCCCGAAGCGCCGAGATCGCCGTAAGCTCCTCTTCAGTCACGCCCGGAATATCCCGGTAAGAAGTAAAGGTGGGGTATGATTCCGCTTCCGATGAAGGGACTGCTTGCGCGCATCCGGCAAATCCGCTTAACAAAGTAAAGCCTATGATCAGGAAACAAAGAGCTTTGGCGTGCTTGCAAAAAGAACTGCTCATTATCGCGCCCCCATTCCCCTACTCTGTGGCACGGCTATCGGTAAGACAATCAAAGAAACCTTTGACAATCATATGTTTGAATATAATACCATAAAATTAAACATATTTATATATGTGATCAAAACTTAAAAAATGTAATCAATATCGTGCAAGTTCGACTAACTTGGCGGAGGAGGTGGGATTTTGCATATTCGCTTCGCGAATCTGCCGTCCTGCGCGCGCTTCGCGTGCTCGAACCTGACCAGTCCGCCGGACCGGTCAGCCCTTTCGGGTTCGAATCCCACCAATCATTCAACGATAAGAACACTGCGATAGCAATTGCTATCGCAGTGTT
>JAISKP010000050.1 GCA_031260885.1 Eubacteriales Family XIII. Incertae Sedis bacterium | reverse complement strand
CGTTTTCATTGATATTTCAACGAAATATTAGATTCCTACGAGTGCTTTCCCCTCCGCAAAATCATTCAAGCCTTCACTACGTTTCTTGCAAAGAGGCCGCCTCATTTTGAGACAGCCCCCCGATTCCTTTTGTATGTCTTACAGACCAAATTCCCGTCCAGACCGAATTCCTTTACAGACCGAATTCCTTCTTTACATCCGCGAGGGCTTCGTCCAGTGAGTTGAAGACCGTTGTAATGCTTTCGTCGGACAGCACTGCAGGCGGCTCAATGCGGACAGTCTTCGCATTGACAAGCGTACCGGCTGTCATGACGTGCCTGTCGAACAGACCCTTGATGACCGCATAGCCGACCTCGGCTTCCGGGAATTCCATACAGATCAGGAGTCCCGCACCGCGGAAGGATTTGAGGACTGTGGGATATTTCTTCTGGAGCTCGGCGAGCTTGCCCATCATGAATTCGCCCTTTTCCTTACAGACTTTCGGGATGTCATGTTCGAGCATGAATTTGATCGTCGAGATCGCCGCTGAACACGCGAGCGGATTGCCGCCAAAGGTCGGGCTTCCGAGAATCCAAGGATTGTCGATGAGCTTATCGATCCACATTTTCGGTCTTGCGATGATACCGGTGATCGGCATGATGCCGCCGCCGAAGGCTTTTCCGTAGGTCATGATGTCGGGACAGACGTCTTCAACTTCACAGCGCCAGAGTGTGCCTGTACGACCCATGCCTGTCTGGATCTCGTCTACGATCATCGCGACGTTGTACTTGTCGCAGATCTGACGAACCGCAGTCAGGTAACCATCCGGTGGAATGACGACGCCGGCCTCGCCCTGGATCGGCTCGATGATGACGCCCGCGACTTTCTCGCCGACCGTGATCAGATTTTTGATCGCGGTGTCGATCGCTGCGGCATTGCCGTATTCGACATGCTGTACCTGCTGAATCATCGGGATGTAATCTTCTCTGTATGCGCCTTTGCCGCCCATCGAGATCGCGCCCATGGATTTGCCATGGAATGCGCCGACCGTCGAGATATACCAGCGTCCACCGGTTGCGAGACGCGCAAGCTTGATCGCCATTTCAACAGCTTCCGCACCGCCGTTTGTGAAGAAGCAGTACTGCAGATCGCCGGGCGTGATGAGTGCGGTGAGTCGCGCAAGATAACCGCGCAGCGGATCGATGAGTTCCTGTGAGTGAAGGGCATATCTGCTGAGCTGTGCCTGAACGGTTTTCAGGATCTCCGGATTTCTGTGCCCACAGGTGAAAATGCCGAATCCGCCGAGGCAGTCGATGAACTGCGTTCCGTTCAGATCTTCAAAGTGATCGACACTGTCCGTCCATTCGATGAATGCGGCATCCGTCGAAACGGATTTTCTGTACTTCAGCCAACCGGGGTTGACGTTTTCATTGAAATTTGTGATGGATTCGTCGTGGATCTGCTTTTTCTGCGCATCGGTAAGCGATTCGGCTTCGATAAATCCAACAACTTTGCGGGCTTCCTCAAGCGCCAGTGCTTTGTTTGCCAGTGTCATGAATCATACCTCCTATTTGATGATTGCTTAAAATGGTTACTTTCACTGAAATGAGTAGATTAGAATTGCTGTGTTGATAGGTAACACCCCCTCAGTGGTGACGGAACCGATTCAAATACATCGACATGATCAACATGATCGTCGACTCATATTTATCAATAATCTCACATTTTTGCTCAAAAAGCAACCGCAGCTACCCAAAAGAAATGCTTTCGCCTACCATTGCGCAGCAACAATGATCGGTGATAGGAAACGGATGTATATTATGGTGCTACGGCGAAGGCATTTGGCGCAGCAGAAGATAAAATCTGTTTATATAAACCGAGTTCGAGCAATCCGCTCTACCTTATGGTAGAATGAATTTCAGGAAAGGAAACCGAAAAAAGAAAAGATCGGCAGAACAGAACGCAGATGAACCGAGAGGCAGGGGATTTGAACGATCAGCAGTCAGAAGACATCGGCAGGTCGATTTACGATCGTTTTCTGAACGGAGACGAGCTTGCATTTGAAGAGCTAACGGCTCTATACAGCCGCGATATTACGCTGTTTATCAATCGTTATGTCAATGATTTTTATATCGCGGAAGAGATCATGATTGACGTCTTTGCGGAACTTGCCTCGAAAAAACGAGTTTTTTCGGGGCGTTCCTCTTTAAAGACATGGCTGTTCTCCATCGGCAAGCACCTCGCCCTGAATTACTATAGAAAACATAGAAAGATGATGGAGAAGCAGGTTTCCCTCGGCGAAATCGGCGAAACGGAGGGGGAACTTTCGCCGGAATACGAATTTATCAGAGAAGAACACGACCGGGAACTTCACAGCGCTTTGCAGAAGTTGTCGCAGAATTATCGGGTGGTGCTGCACCTTTTGTTTTTTGAACATATGTCCTATACTGAGGCAGGAATCGTGATGAAAAAGTCACAGAAACAGATCGATCATCTCGTCTACCGAGCAAAGGCGGCACTGAAAACCGAACTCGAAAGAGAGGGATTTACTTATGCGGACAAATAAAGAAATCTCAGAGGAAGCCTTCCGCAGGGCAGAAATAATAAGCAAGGCGTCTGCCGCCGAATTCAATAAAGGGGTTCTTACATGCACTCGGATTTATTTCTGAATATAGATTATATTCACATCTGGATACAGTTGATCTGCTATGCGGTTTGTTCGTTCATTGCCGCGCGGCGCGCGGTGCTGCATCCGGATATATGGCGCTACAAGATACTGACAGGGGCATTTCTTTGTTATGCGCTCGCCGATCTGTTCTGGAATCTCTACTTTACGATTAAGTGGGAATACGCGCTTTTCTTTTCCGCAGCGGATCTCTCGTGGATCGCGGTCGTTGTTTTTCTCATCGCTGCCTGCCTCAACATTTTTAATGAGCTGACAGATGAAGAGCGTCTTATCGTCCGAAGATACCGCATCCTGTCTGTCCTGATTTCGTTTGTCCTGATTGCTTCCACCCATGCTGTGATGGTGATCATCGCAGGGGGACTGTTCAACAACATCTGTTACGGCATCGTCTATTTCCTGCTCGTATATTTCAGTCTGCAGCTATGGCTTGCTGCGCGAAAGGACATAAGACCGCAGATGAAAAACTATCACGGCGCGGTCATGCTCTTTGTCCTGTGCGACATCATCATGTTTCTCATGTCCTGTTTTTGGGAAACGGCGAACATCAGCATGGTCTTTGATATGGGACTGACCATCATGCCGGTAATTCTCCTTTATGTGATGAAGAAAGAGGTATGCGCATGAACCTGCCGATCGAACTTTTCATCATGCTGGCCGCACCGCTGCTCATCGCCGCTTTTCTGCTCCGGGGCGATGCGCGGCGGTTTGCCGCATTTTTCCTGCTCGGTCTGGGTGCCTGCCTCTTTGCCGCCTATATCAACAGTTTTCTTTCGCTTGCGGCGGGTATGGATATACAGGAGGCGACGATCAAATTGACACCGATCATCGAGGAGGTTCTGAAAGCGCTGCCTGTATTCTTCTATCTTGCGGTTTATGCACCGAAACGCGGTGCCATTCTCGCCGTTTCCGTAGCCGTGGGTCTGGGGTTCGCCACATTGGAAAACGCTTACTACATCATGAATATCGCAGATCAGAGCCTGCTGTATGCCGTGATACGCGGTTTCTCCGCCGGTGCGATTCACACCGTGTGCGCTGCCATCCTCGGTTACGGTCTGACACAGATCTACCGGCGTCAGTTTCTTACCTTTCCCATATCCTTTGCCCTGCTCTGCGCGGCGTCCACCCTGCATGCGATGTACAATCTCTTTGTCACAAGCGGCGGCGTCTGGGCTGCGACCGGTTATCTGCTCCCCATCGCGGCGGCCGGGATCATGTTGCCTTTCCTCAGAAGGATTTCGGTGGATGAAGGACTTCGGGAGCGGGAAACACCCCGGATCGATTAGATAAAATATGTAAACAATTTCCATCTAGATGTCCTTTTTTAAGTTGGACGTAAAAAAGTTCCTTCTTCCCTTCTTCTTTTTTCAAAACCGGGGGGGATTTTTTGCGTTTTTGTTTACTAATAGGTATAGGGGAAAAATAGACAATGAAGTGATCCGTTGCAGACAACTGCTCAGATTCGATCGGTAATGCATCAAAAACGGAAAAGGTATGGGGACAAAAATGCGAAGCAACAGGGAAATCGCAGCGGAAGCGCTGCAGCGAGCCGACATCCGGACAAAAAAGAGGGTCATTCGCCGAAAACGAATTGCAGTGGGATCCGCATCTTTAATGCTATTTTTGCTGGTGATCCTGCCGGCGGCTGATTTCCTGAATCACTTCGAATTTCAGGCAAATACGCAGGGAAGCGTGTCTGCCGCCGAAGGTTCCGGCATCGGGGGCTATATGCTCGTGGCGTTGTTCGCGTTTGCACTCGGCGTCATAGTCACACTGCTATGTACGCGAAAGAAAGAATAAAGTGAAGATATAAACGCAGATGGTAGTCGCACGTATTATGAATTGAAAAAGGAGAGAAGATGAACGTCAGAGCAGGCATGAATGCAAAACACCACGGGTTTCTCAAGAGAATTTTCAGTTGCCTCATCATCCTCGTGATGGTGGTCAGCATGATTCCGCAGCAGGGTTTTGCAGATGAAAAGGCTCCGAGCCTTGAATCGAGACTTCAGGAGCTTTATCAGGATGATGCGGCTGCACTCGCAGCTTTGCAGCTTCTCCGGGAATGGGGACTGATCGACGCAGACGGCAATCTGGCTGAGACGCCGCCGATCAAAATTGACGGCATTGAAGTGACGATGGACGAGGCGCGGGCGCTGATCGCAGGCGGGGCCGATCCGAATCTGCCGGTGCAGGTGGGCACAGCGAACATCACGTTAGGCGACCTTGCGCAGATCATTCTCATTGAAGATGAGGCGGCGTTCATAAACGACATCGTAGGAAGCAGCGACGTCGTGATGACTGAAGAACATTACGCCGGGCTTGCCAGTCTGCAAGCACAGCTTGACACCATAGGCATCGGGATCGCATCTTTGGATGATGTGCCGCTGTCGCTGCTGTCGGTGAACGGTTCCATCGACCATGGCGTGCGTCTGTCCGTTAGTGAAAACGGACCTTTCTGGGTGAACGCGACGGAACAAACCTATACCGCTACCGTAAAACTGCCGGATGATTTCAGCGGCAGCTATCAGGTATCCTTCGACTGGCGGGTTCTGGACGGATCGGCGATGAAAGGCGTCCACTATGGCAGCACCACCGCGATCGCCGGTTCTGCCGATGGGAGTCAGAACGGTGCAAGGTCCGAAAAAACGGGAACGATCACGTTGGACAGCACACATAAAAGCGCGACCATCAGTGTCGCCATCAACGCCCTTACAGCGGACGGACAGAACAACACCCTCGACAAGCGTTGGTACGGGGAGAAGCTGTTTTACGTTCAGTTCGCGCAGCCGAAAAATGTCCTGTTCGCGGGCGATACAAAGTCCGTCACAAAGAAGGTGGTGATCAGTAGCGACTACAGCTGGTATACATCATATAACATTACGGAAAGCACGGAGACTTCCATAACAGTTCGAGACGGACAGAAGGTTCCGCTCAAATATGACGATAATAAGGCGAAGCTCATACGGGATGTAAAAGATATCTACGGTTATTACGGAAATTACGGCAACTCCGGAGAAAATGCAATCAGCCCCAAGTACAAACTGTCCGTTGGCTTATCCGTAAAGAACAGTGTAAACCAAGGCACCTTTACTGCGGTATGGAATCCCGGCATGAAGCCGTATCCGAGCACGGGCGATACCGCTTTTAATGTCACGGACTATACGTTTAACGGCTACGCAAGAGCTGTAGCGGGAGATTTCACTTATACCTTCCAGAACGACAACAAAGTATGGGCTGCGAAACCGGCGATGAATGTCCTGAGCGGCTCCGGTGATTTTCTCCCGGATCATATGCGGTTTGGTTCTTTTGTCAGGGTGGACAGCGATGCGCCCGCGAACTGGGATTCCGGCATTCTCAGAGCCGTCATTTCCAACTGGTCGATGACTTTCAATGACGATGTTCGGCCGAAGGTGGATGGTGCGAACCAGAACAGCATTTCCATTCCGTCTGGGATCACTTACCGCCCGGGGGATCAGATTCCGATCACCGTCTCGTTCAGCGAGCCGGTGGTTTCCACGGCGGATATCATCCTGAAAGTCAACGGACAGGATCTTACGCCGCAGGAATGGGCCAGCAGCAAAACCAACAAACTTACCTTCCTCTATACGGTTGCTGCAATCGACGATATCAATCTCACGATCAACCGGATATCCGGCGCAAAGGATATTGCAGGTCCGTCCGGCGGGAATGTGATGGATGTAAAGGAATACAGCGGAGCAACGGCGCTGACTTTCAGCAACGTGATCGATTCCGCGCTTCTGTCTGACGGGGTTACGGGCATCACGGCGGATGAACCGACGACGCCGACACCGGGTTATCCGGCGACTGCCACAACGGCCAATTTGACGGTAGACCTGAATCAAACAAGCCAGTTTGTGACCAAATATGCAAACGATGCGGTATCGGCGCCTACGGATACGACTTCGCGAAGTCTCTATGCGAAAGTCTATACGAACGGCGCTGACCCCGTGAATATTCCCCTGACGTACCAAAGCAGTCCGGCCAGGCTTACGGGAAGTTTCCCATTGCAGTCATCGTCTGCGGCACAGGATTTCGTGGCGGAGATCTATTATGTAGAAAGTCCGCCCTCGCCGGCTGAACCCGCCGCCGGCGGCAGTGTGCTGCTCGGAAAGTTTGTTACATTTACGAAAGCGGCAACACCGCCCCTTACAGCGGACAATTTCGAAATCATCTATCCCGTCCCCGGAACCTGGCTTTCCGAACATGATTATGTGATCTACAATCCCAGTCCCGGCGGCACTGATACGGTTCTGTCGTACAATCTGATCGACTACGATGCGTCGAACGTGACCGGTAACTTCACATGGAGTGTGGTGAGCGATGTCGCCGCCGTAGGCGGCGATCCTACAGGCACCACGATCGTGAGAGATCCGGTCACAGGCGTCGGAACCATCCACCCCGGCGGCGTCAGCGGCACCGTCAAGTTCCGGCTTACGGCACCCGGCGGTGCATTCCGCGAGACCGGAGCGTTTGAAATCCAGATTGTGGGGCTCCCGGAAATCAAGGTGGTCAACGGAGATCAGCAGGCAAAGCGCCTCGAAAATTACATCGCCTACTGGAGCACGAACATCATCGACTATAACCGCAAAAAGACGCCACCTGTTTCCAGTACATTTAAAGTACGGCTCTTTAAAGATCGTCGCATAAACGATCCTGCTGCGCTGAGCACCGCGGTATCCGGCGGGGCAACGCCCGTATGGGAAGAAAATCTCACGATCGGACTGACCGATACGCCTGTCACAAGCGTAACGATTCCGGGGGACAAACTGGATGATACGACGGTCTATACCGCCGTAATTCAGGCGGTCAACCCCGATTTCCCCAGTCAGACGCTCTACGCATTCCTGCACATCAACGTTGTCTCGCAGCCGGCGCACGTGCGTCTCGGCAAGCTCGATACCTATTACAAGCTTGACAGCACAGGAGCCACGTTCACTTGGACCATCGAGAATCTGGATGTTGCAGCGAGCGGCGCAGACGCTGTGCTGACCGTTTCACGCAACGGGATACCGTATGCAAGTGTGGCCTTTGACGAGATGACGTCGGGAGCCGCCGGTTCGTATTCATACACCGGTTCCTTTGACCTCGACTTTGCACCCGTTGCCGCCGACGCGCTCAGAGATACTTACACGGTGGAACTCGTCGCCGCAAACAGCACCGACATCGTGTCGAGTGCCGATTCCTGTCTCCTCTATGCGTACAACAGCGGCGCACTGAAACTCATGCTCGATGGCGTGCCGGCGCCGGATCAGACCACGATGAGCAATCATGCATGGGCAGCTTCCACAAGCTTCACGGGACTTTCCGCCGACGGTCTTCAGGCGCTGCGCGCCGACGTCAATCTTCACAATCTCATCAGCATCAACTACGGTGAATACGCGTGGGATTGGCTGGAGGATGCCGTCAAATGGCAGATTGACAGCCTTGACGCGAGCGGAGCGGATCCCGGATACGACATGGCAACGCTCAATTATAAGCAGGGCTACACCTACGAGAACATCGACTATTTCCCGATGGATCGCTACATTCCGCAGACGGAACTCATGCTTTCCGGACTTCATGACGGTCATGCAAAGGTACGCGCGACCCATGCCGCAACCGGTATGACGGACGCGCTGGATGTGAATGTTGAGACGCTTACGGACATGCTCTACATGTTCCAGTTCAGTCCGGCACAGAAAACCACGCTGCATTATAAGGACGGACTCGGGAACAACCGCAGCATCGATACCAACGATGAAGGCGCGTTGGTTCTCTATGAGGAGAACGGCATCGCGGGTGATGTTCAGCTGATTTCTTTCACTGCGGCAGGAGAGGCCTACCTCGGAACCATCTATCGGATCAACTTGGTTTCCGGGGAACGCGATGCTGCGGCACTGGAGAACTATCCGCTCAATACGCTTATGCTGCGTCCCGCCGCCACGGCGACCCTCAATCTTAAGAAACCGGACGGGACGCCCTATGTCGGTACGGTAACCCTCCGAGGCGGCGTCTACAAAAATCTTGAGACCTACAAGAAGGCGGACGGAACCTACGGTCAGCACGGTTATTGCCAGGATATGAACTTCCGGATCAACGGCGGCGCACCGCAGACGACCAGTGCCGTACAGGGCTATACCGTTACCCTCACGGCGGCGGACTACGGCAACCTCAATATACGCATGGCACCCGATCAGCTGTGGTCCTCGGAACTGGGAGACACCTACGCGACGCCGCTCAGATACGACGATACGCTGGACTTCCTCTATGAGCTCACCTTCGGCGACGGCACGAGCGACGCTTTCCGTCCTGAACTCATATTCCTCAACGGCAACATCAACTACTATGATACGGTTGTGTTGGGCGAGAACATCGTGAACCTCACCACCGCCACGAGCGAAACCCGCAAGAAGGCATTCCTCGCGAACCAGACCGTCGACTATCACATGCCCAACCGGAACACGCCCTCCGTCATCAGCTACGACGGCTATATCGGACCCGGTTCCAATTACCCGAACGTCGACTTATACAGCCGTGTGCTTTTGTGGGGAACGGCACCCTATGTCTCGTTGGAACGCTATGAATCGGCACTTTCCGACCAATCCGGGATCAAGCCGCCGGCGCAGCAATCGCGCGCCTTCAAATATGAATTCGCATCCATCCCGGTGCTGGAAAACTATTTACCGATGCAGACGAGCACGCTGTGGTGGGATACGGCGAATGACTTCAAGAGCCGCAAGATGGATTTCTCGATCTACGGACCGGATCCCTCACCGGTAAAGCTAGATCCTGTTCTCATGTACAAAACGCAGATGCCGTGGAAGATCATCGATATGTCCTTTGTCGAAAGGGTCAATGAAGGCGGTCATGCGGAGGCGCTTTTAACCACGCTCAATCTGTCGAGCACGGTTTCCGGCGTCTTTGGTGATAACGCGCTCAGCGGCATCATCAGTGGAATTGCGGAAAAAGGCGTGTCCAAAGCCGCCAATACCAATATGGATCTCGGCGTCTTCAAATCGCTGATCAGTCCGACAAACGATCCCACCGTCTTTTCGGTATATATCTGGGCAGGGAAGAGCGGTCCGGAGTTTACGGAAAAAGCCAGCGGCGTCTATATGGAGGCGGAGCTGCTGCCCAACAAGGAAATCGTCAAGCCGTCTACGGGAGATCTGATCAAACTGGCCAGAGGGAAAGAAGATCAGGTCGCGAAGGATATGAAAGAACGGTATAACAAAAACTCAAAAACCGATTACAGCATCTATCTCGACGGTTACTTTGAGGCGCAGATCCAGTACAATTTCGACAAGGCAAAATGGGAACTCTATGTGCTGGGCGGCGGATTCGACGCCGGACTGGGAATGGATTATCAGTACACGTATAATGCACAGATCGGTCCCGTGCCCGTCGTCGGTTATCTGAAGACCGGCGGCAATATCGTGCTGGGATTCACCGCGGCCGTGCGCTACGGCGAGACGCCCAAGATCGCGGATCCCGCCGTCGGCGGCAGTGCGCTGGACGGAAACTACACGTGGGCGTCGACCGTGACCAGCAACAAGGTCAACGACTATCTGACGAATCTAAGGGTAAACGGATACGTGCGCGCATTCGGCGGTCTCGGAATGGATCGCGACATCATCGCCGCCAGAATCGGCGTATTCGGTCAGCTCGATATTGACTTTGTCACCAAATTCCTCTCAAGGACGTATCTTGAGGTAGATCCTTCAGACCCGCTGACAAAGCGCCAGCTCAACGGACAGTATCTGGATCTGAAAGGGACCGTGGGCATTGAGTTCAAACTGTCCCTGCTGGATATCGGCATTGAAGGCGTGCTGGCCTCTGCCGCTGTAGGAAATATATGGAAATTCAATAAATGGGAATATATAGGAAACTATTGGGCGAATACATCCGGTCGTCCGGAGCAGAACAATCCCATGAACAACAATCCGATCGGGATGGGCTTGTTGTCGGTCTCGTCCGGTGATGAAATCCCGGCAGCTTCCGTCACGAGCGCACCTACCGGCGGTTCCGCCGCAACGCCGGAACCTGCGGGTTCTGCGGGTTCTGTGATGAGCTTGCAGACGATCAGCGAGAAGATCACCATCCTGAGCCGGGATTATCTGACGGAAAATTCGCGGACGTGGTACGATTCGTCCATCATTTCGAGTCGGTTCAGCGACATCATCGCGCCGCTTTCCATCGATACGACCGCAGATATTCCGACCAATCTGCAGCAGAGCAACGCCTATCCCTATACCAACGCACAGTATTCCGACGATGGGGAACTGATGGTCTACATTTCCGATGGGGGCAGCACCAGTCTTTCCGATATGAAGATCATGGCGTCGAACAAGGGCGGTGCATACACCTATCCTGCGGGAAGCGAGATCGCCGGCAGCGGCAATAGCCACTTCGGGCTTTCGGGTCTGCAACTTGCCGGAGAAGGTGGTTACGCCGCTGCGACGTGGGTACGCCAGAGCGACTCGACGGTTACGAAAGGTGCCGGTGAGGAAATCACGAAGGACGAGCAAGCGATGCTGATGCACGGCTACGAGATCATGGCTTCGATTTACGACGGTACGAACTGGACGACCACCGCGCTCACCGACAACGGCATGCCGGATATCGCGCCGATGGTTGCGACAAACGGCAATAAGACGATCGTTGCTTGGCGCAATTCCTACGCTTCGGATACTGCCAATCCGCTGGTCTTCGATCACGATACGATCCTTTACAGGATTCATACCGCCGGAGGCGGCTGGAGCGACACCTATACCTTGTACAACGGGAGCAATGGTTTGCTTGCCGGCGTTTCGGCTGCCGTACAAAGCGACGGAACCGCTGCGGTTGCCTATACGATAGACACCACCGATGCATTCGTCACGCCGCCGAATCCTGCGATCGGAGAGGCTGCGACGGAGGTCGTCTACAGCATCATCGATACCGCTACGGGCGATGTGAAACGCCGCGTACAGGTGACCAACAACCGCATCACGGACAGCAGCCCGCAGCTCACATCTGCGAACTTCGGCGATATCAACGGCGACAGCGTGGACGACGAACTGTTTATTTTGGGTTGGTACACGGTCAATACGGACGCAGAGAACGACATCCGTCTCGTTGCTTTCGATAAAGAAGGCTTTACCTACGACGGACTCGCAGGTTCCCTCTCACAGGTGAGTTCCACAACAAATGCCTCGTTCAATCCGCAGTTCCGTTTTGCGGGGCTTTCAAATGCCCGCAAACAGGTTTCAAATGTCAGCATCCTCTGGGCGGAACCTGCCGAGCCGGCAGCCGGTACCGATACACAGGCGTATTATTTCGGAGACAGGCTGCGCGCGGTGAAGCTCGTGGGATACAACAATATCTACGTTCCCAGTGCGCCGATCGACGTGGCGAAAATGGATGAGCATGTGGGGATCGATTACTTCGATGCTTATGTGGACAGCGATTCGGGCAACAAGGTAAGATCTGTCATCACCGGCACAGCGTACAGCACGATCGATCCGGCTGATGCTTCGACATTCCATGTCATCGATCTGCGCAACGGATTGCCGCTCTCTGCGCCGCTCACGGGCGCGGACGCAGTTTACAACGTATATCTTGCCAATTCCGTTTCCAATCTGTATACGGCGACGGAGCACTATGACAATTACGTGATCGTGTCCGCCGAGGGCGTGGATTATCCGAACCTCATGCCGGATGCTGCAACGGAGATCAGTCTGACGATCGACAACCGCGGATACCTGCCGATTACGGGGCTCAGCCTGATGGTTGACGGCGCTCCCGCAACGCTGCACAGCGTGCCGGCGAATCTTGCGCTGCTGCCGAATCAGAGCCTGAACATCTCGTTCCCGCTTGTCCTCGGCAGCGAGATCAAAGACTTTAACTATAAACTGATCGCCGATTTCAGCGGGCTTGATACTGCATTCTTTGAAAACAAGGTGAACCTCGAAGTCGCCGACATCATGGTGCTGAACCCGAAGGTTCTTACGGCGGAAGACGGCAAGCGCGTATTCCAGGTGACGCTTTACAACGCGAGCAACGTGCCGCTCAGCGGCAGCGGCAAGACGGTGCGCCTTGGAATCTATGAGGATCCCGGCTACACGACGCCCATGCCCGATGTTGTGGGAAATGCGCAACCGTTCACCATCAGTTCCGAAGCGGATCTCGCGCTCATCGACGCAGGCGCCTACCAGCACAACTTTACGTTCGACATCGACAACTATGTGCAGACAGGTCTGCCGGCAACCGCGCTGTCCGAGATTCCGGCGGCGGGTATCTGGACTTATTTCAGCACATGGATTGAAGACGGTTCGGGCAACACCGTAGCGGAATACTACCTCAGTAACAATACGGCGGCGCTGGAATTCAAGAGCCTGCTGAAGGATGCGGCTTCCGCGGTGAACTTGACCTCGGAGATGGTCAATGAGCATGACAAGACCACGGTCACCGTCAATTTGCAGAACAATTCGCTTCTTGTAAAGCAGACCGGAAACCTGATCGTATCGCTGCTCGATGAAAACGACAACGTGATCGAACAGTGGCAGAGCTACGACGACAGCAAACCCAATGACGGTCTGATCTCCCTTACGGGTGAACAGCGGAAAAATGTCACCGTGCCGTTCACGCAGCAGGGCAATTCCATTCTCCTCGCTTACACGAACGCCGTCCTGGACAATATCGCCAATACGGCGCTGGCGAGCATCGGTTTCACGGGCGTGCCGTTGACAATCGGCGACTTCACGGTCGATCCGGGGAACTCGCAGCGTTTCACAGCCTCGTTCATTACCGACCGGGATGTGCTGTCGTACAGCGCAGTTCCAAAGGATCCGCGTGCGATCATCAGCCTGTCAGCCGGCAGCGGAACTCCTGCAATAGGAGAGACGGGCAACGTAACGCTCCGGCAGGGTTCAAACACGCTGACGATTGAGGTTACGGCGGCCGACGGTCTGACAAAGGCGTACTATGTCGTAGAAGTGATGATGAAGGATATCTTCGCGCCGGCAGTCCGCAGCGTCACGCCCGCACACTCACAGGCGGAGACCTCCGGTGTGCTTGAAATCAACTTTACTGAGCCGATGGATACGAGCGCCGGGTTCTTATCGCTGGACAACGGCAAAGGGATCCTGACAGGCGGCACCTGGAAGAATGGCAACACCGTGTATTCGGTGCCGTACAGCGGACTGGCGAACGGAACCACTTACACCGTCACGATTTCAGGATTCAAGGATGTCGCAGGAAATGTGATGCAGGATATGAGTCATCAGTTTGCGACTGCGGCGGCGTTCGTGCTTGCCAGCGCAACGAGCATCAATCCGACAGCCCAAGACAGTCTTGCAGGTAAAAGAGGCAGTGGTCTTGTTGCCGCAGCGCTTGTAGATCCGATCGTAGGCAGCGGTACGGGCAGTGGCACGGGCATCGGAAATGCGATCGCGGATCCCGGCTTGCCGCTTTCGCCGGGAGAGGTTTCGGGCACTGCGGGATCCGAAACTGCGGGGAGTGATTTCCCGTGGTGGATCCTTGTGATCGCAGTGCTGGTGATCGCCGCGATTGTGATCATCGCTGTGAAAAAACGGCGGAAAGATGATGAAGAGGAAACCGTATAGTATCTAATGCCATTCAGTCACCGTTCCGGATCTTGCGGGACGGTGACTGTTGTTCATAAAGGGAAAATAGAATTGAAATTATCGAAAAAAACAAAAATACTCCTATGCGCGGGATTGGTCGTCGTTGCGGTTGCGGCAGTTGTCCTGTTCGGTATGACCGGAAGGACGGCGGCGATCGTGAACGGAACGAAGATCCCGGAGTCGAGCGTGACGGATAATATCGAAGCAATTCGGGCGAATTACCCGAATGATACGTGGACCGCTACGCTGGAAACGTCGGGCTTTACACCCGAATCGCTGCGGGAAGCGATGATCAGCGACCTGATTGCGGAGATTCTGATCGCGCAGTATGCGACGGAGCAGGGATTTGTGGCGGACGAAACAGCCGTTGCGGAACAATTTGCCGCAGAGCGGGAACCGTATCCGGAGAAGGATGACTGGAAAGATTACCTGCTGAGAAACGGATTTTCAAACGAGAAGGTTTTCCGCGAATATCTCATCAATACAAATCTGAGCGCCCAGGTATCCGCGACACTGACGGATGAGAACGCTGATGCGACCGAAGCGCTTTCAGCACTGACTGAAAAACTGCGCGCAGAAGCGGAGATCGAGATCAAACCCATGCCGAAGCATTTACCTTATGTACCGGAGGTGAGCACAGCGGAGTAAGTTTCGATATCGCCTACCCCTGACTTTTGATGCCTTGTGTCGGTCGTCTTATTTCAGTACGTTTTTCAGGAATTCTCCTGTAAAGGATTTTTTGTTTTTCATCAGTTCCTCGGGCGTACCGGTTCCGATGATCATGCCGCCCTTGTCGCCGCCCTCCGGTCCGAGGTCGATGATGTGGTCGGCGCATTTGATGATGTCGAGGTTGTGCTCGATCACGACGACGGTGTTGCCGCCGTCCACGAGCCGATTCAGCACCTGGATCAGTTTGGCGACGTCCGCGAAGTGAAGCCCCGTCGTCGGTTCATCGAGGATGTACATAGTCCGTCCCGTGCTGCGTTTCGAAAGCTCGGAGGCGAGCTTTACGCGCTGCGCCTCTCCGCCGGAAAGTTGCGTGGACGGTTGCCCCAGTTTGATGTAGCCGAGCCCGACCTCTTCGAGCGTTTCGATCTGGCGGATGATCGTCGGGATGTTTCTGAAAAAATCGAGCGCCTCGGTCACCGTCATCTCGAGCACATCGTAGATGTTCTTCCCTTTGTATTTGACCTCGAGCGTTTCACGGTTGTAACGATGCCCTTTGCAGACGTCGCAGGGGACATATACGTCCGGCAGGAAGTGCATCTCGATCTTGATGATGCCGTCGCCGCTACAGGCTTCGCAGCGTCCACCCTTGACGTTGAAGCTGAACCGTCCTTTGCCATAACCGCGCATCTTCGCTTCGGGCAGTTGTGAAAACAGATCGCGGATCGGTGTGAATACGCCCGTGTAGGTCGCGGGATTTGAACGGGGCGTTCGGCCGATCGGCGACTGATCGATGGCGATGATCTTATCGATGAACTCAAGTCCGATGATATCGTCGTGTGCACCGGGCTTGGTCTTTGCTCTGTAAATACGCTGTGCGAGCGCCTTATAGAGAATTTCGTTTACGAGGCTGCTCTTGCCGGAACCCGAGACGCCTGTGACGCAGACGAACTGTCCGAGCGGAAAGGTCACATCGATGTGCTTCAGGTTGTTTTCGCTTGCGCCGACCACCGTGATCGCGTTGCCGTTTCCGGGACGCCGCGTCTTCGGCACTTCGATCTTCTTCTTTCCCGTCAGGTACTGTCCCGTGATGGAGTTCTTGCACTTCTTGATGTCGTCTATAGTGCCCTCGGCGACGAGGTAACCGCCGTTTACGCCGGCACCGGGACCGATGTCGACGATGTGGTCTGCGGCGTACATCGTCTCCTCATCATGCTCGACGACGATCAGCGTATTGCCGAGATCCGTCAGATCGCGCAGCGCCTTCAGCAGCTTTGCATTATCGCGCTGATGCAGACCGATGCTCGGTTCGTCCAAGATGTACATGACGCCGACGAGAAACGATCCGATCTGTGTCGCCAATCGAATGCGCTGCGATTCGCCCCCCGACAGCGTGGCTGCGGCTCTGGAAAGCGAGAGATATTCAAGTCCAACATTTACTAAAAATGAGAATCTCTCCCGGATCTCCTTTAAAATCTGATAGGCGATCGCCTCATCCTTTTCACTCAGGGTAAGTTCATTCACGAAATCCAGTGCATCCCGGACGGACAGGTCTGACAGCTCGGCGATGTTCTTTCCGCCGACCGTAACCGCCAGTACCTCGGGTTTGAGCCGCTTCCCCTTACAGGTATCACAGGGCTCGAGGCTCATATACTGTTCCATCTTCTCCTTGATGTAGTCGGAGGTCGATTCACGGTAGCGCCGCTCCATATTTGTCAGCACGCCCTCGAAGCTGTGATCCATCTGAGAGGTTCTGCCCGTAGACCGGCTCTTATATGTATATTTCAGGTGGCGGCTGCCGGTCCCGTACAGGACTTCGCGTTTGAATTTCTCGGGAAGATCCTGCCACGGCGTATTGATATCGACCTTGTGATCGTCGGCGAGGGCATCGATCATCTGCCGGTAAAATCCGGAAAATTCCATGCTTGCAAACACGGCTGAGAGCGCACCTTGTGGGATGCTTTTCCCCGGCTCCGTGATGATGAGCGTCGGATCGATCTGCTGGATGTAGCCGAGACCGTTGCAGGCGGGACAGGCGCCGAACGGACTGTTGAACGAGAACATTCTCGGTTCCAGTTCCTCGATGCTGACGCCATGCTCCGGACAGGAGAACTTTGTCGAGAGGATTTTCTCCTCCTCGAAAGCGGCACCGACTTCATCTTCCGGATTCTTGTACTGAATGTGACAGGTGACGAGTCCGTCGCCTTGATTTACGGTTGTCTCCACGGATTCGGAGAGCCGTCCTTCGATGCCGGACTGCATGACGAGGCGGTCGATGACGATCTCGATCGTGTGATTGAACGTCTTCTCGAGCTTGATCTCGTCGTCGTTCAGGTT
>JAISKP010000005.1 GCA_031260885.1 Eubacteriales Family XIII. Incertae Sedis bacterium | reverse complement strand
TCGTCCACTTTCACGGGACGAAAAGTCCCGAGTCCGACGTGCAGCGTGACGAACGCCGTCGCTGCGCCCTTTGCGCGCAATGCCGCGAGCGTTTCCTCCGTGAAATGAAGCCCGGCCGTCGGCGCCGCGACCGAACCGGGGATCCTTGAGTAGACGGTCTGGTAACGTATCTCGTCCGTTTCATTCGCCTGCCGGCGGATGTAGGGCGGCAGCGGCATCTTGCCGAGCCGGTCAAAGGTCTCCGTCAGATCGGTTTCCGCCGAAATCTCCTGTCCGCTCGCGTCCTTATGGAAAAATCGCACGAAGCGGTTCCCATCCTCGGTTCCGCCCAGCATCTCCGCCGCGAAGTCATCCGAAAAGTCCACGATTTCGCCCGGTTTCAGCCGTTTCGAAGGCTTCGCGAGCACCTCCCACACAGTGCCGAGCCCATATCCGCCGGACGCTCCGCCAGTTCCGGAAGCTCCATCAAATCCGGAAGATCTAAAAGTCCCCGGCGCGGTTTCCGCACGAATCAAAAAGATCTCGGCCGCGGCGTCGGTCGCACGCTTCACGCCGAGCAGGCGCGCATGAATGACCTTGGAATCGTTCAGGACCAAGACGTCATTCTTGTGAATATATTCACAGATATCGGGGAATCCTCTGTGTTCGATGATGCCCGTATCCCGATGCACGACCAAGAGGCGCGAACCGTCTCTTTTTTCCGCCGGGTATTGCGCGATGAGCTCCTCGGGCAGATTGTATTGAAAAAGATCGACTTTCATATTTCCGGATCATCTTCCACAGCCAAAGCGTCGTCGAGCAGCGACAACTGTATAGAGACCGCAGTCGCCGGCGGCGCGAGTCCGAGATGCGTGTAAGCCTTGCTCGTAACGATCCGCCCCTGCTTCGTCCGGTGCAGGAATCCCGCCTGGATCAGAAACGGCTCGTACATATCTTCAATCGTGACGCGTTCCTCGCCGATCGCCGCTGCGATCGTGTCGATGCCGACGGGACCGCCGCCGAAGTGATCGATGATCAGCCTGAGAATCTCGCGATCCAGGCCTTCAAGCCCCATCTCGTCGATGCTGAGCGAGGATAGGGTCTCGTTCGTGATCTTGAGATCGATCACGCCCTCGCCCCTGACCTGCGCGAAGTCGCGGACGCGTTTCAACAGCCTGTTTGCAACGCGGGGCGTACCGCGCGATCTGCCCGCCAGTTCGTTCAGCGACTGCGCATCGATGCCGATGCCGAGCAGATGTGCGGAACGGCGGATGATCTCGGAAAGCTCATCCTGCGTGTACAGCTCAAATTTGCTGACGATGCCGAACCGGTCGCGGAGCGGTGCGGACAGATTGCCCGCGCGTGTCGTCGCGCCGATGAGCGTGAACTTGTCGATGTCGAGACGGATGGACTTTGCGGACGGTCCCTTGCCGATGATCATATCGATCTCGAAGTCCTCCATCGCGGAATAGAGAATTTCCTCCGCGGTGCGGTTGAGCCGGTGAATCTCATCGATGAACAGGACGTCGTTTTGTTTTAAATTCGTCAGAATCGCCGCGAGATCGCCCGAGCGCTCGATGGCGGGTGCGGAGATGATGCGCAGATCGACGTCGAGCTCGTTTGCGATGATGCCGGCGAGCGTCGTTTTGCCGAGCCCCGGCGGACCGTAAAAGAGCACGTGGTCGAGCGGTTCGCCGCGCTTCTGTGCCGCCTCGATGAAGACCTTGAGGTTTTCCGTCACGTTCTTCTGTCCGATGTATTCGGACAGATGCTTCGGACGAAGCGATGTATCGACGATCGCTTCCTCGATGTTGATGTTGCTCGCGCTGATGATTCTGCCGTCGTTATCCATTCACATTACCCCATGTTGCGAAGCGCGCGCTTCACATAGTCTTCCACTTTTAGATCAACGCCATCGATGCTCATGATCGCCGCGCCGGCTTCCGATCTGCTGTAACCGAGCGTCAGAAGCGCTTCGATCGCATCGGCTTTCGGGTCGTTTGCCGCACCGACGCTCCCGGTCGCCGCCGCGCCGGTGTGAAGCCCACTGCCGAGACCGCTCCCGACCTTGTCGCTGAGTTCCAAAATGATGCGCTCCGCGGATTTCTTCCCGATGCCGTTTGCGCGCGTCAGCATCGCCGCATCGCCGAAGGTGATCGCCTTAACGGTCTCCGCTGCCGACAGCGCCGAGAGGATCGCCATCGCAGCCTTTGCGCCCACGCCGCTCACGGTCAGAAGCTGCCGGAAAAGGTTCACCGATTCGCGGTCGGAAAAGCCGTACAGGCTCATCTCGTCTTCCTTGACGATCATCACCGTGAACACGCGGACATCTTCGCCCTCGCGCGCGAGGAAGATCGGCGAATTGCTCGGTATGAAGATCTCGTAACCGACGCCGCCCGTGTCTATCACGACCGCATTCTCAAGCTTGTATGCCAAATTTCCGTGTATGTATCCGATCATTCCATCTCTCCTGGGTGTCCTGTCATCGTTTCGCTTTCCCGATCTTGTCGTAGTACCCCGCCGAGTTTCCGTGGCAGATCGCTGCGGCCACTGCGTCCGCGGCATCGTCCGGCTTCGGCGTTTCGTCTAAATTCAGGTAGGTCTTCACAAGCTGCTGCATCTGTTTCTTGTCCGCCCGACCGTAACCGGAGAGTGCCTGCTTGATCTGCAGCGGCGTGTATTCGTAGATGTCGAGCCCGGAATTCGCACAGGCGAGGATGACCGCACCGCGCGCCTCTCCGACCTTGATCGCCGTCTTCGCGTTGTTGTTGAAAAACAGTTCCTCGACGGACGCCGCATCGGGCTGAAACTCGGAGATGATCTCCATCAGACGACCGTACAGGATTTTCAACCGTTCGGGCATCGCCTGCGAGGTCTCGGTCGTGATGACGCCGCATTCGACGAGCGAAAACTTGTTTGCGTTCAGATCGACGAGCCCGTAACCTAAAATCGCATAACCGGGATCGATGCCGATGATCCGCATTACTTGAAGCTTTCCTCCACCGCCACGGCTACCGCCACGGAAGCGCCGACCATCGGATTGTTGCCCATGCCGAGAAAGCCCATCATTTCAACGTGCGCCGGCACGGAACTGGAACCCGCAAACTGCGCGTCCGAATGCATGCGCCCCAACGTGTCCGTCATGCCGTAGGAAGCCGGTCCGGCCGCCATGTTGTCGGGATGAAGCGTGCGGCCCGTGCCGCCGCCCGAAGCGACGGAAAAGTATTTCTTCCCGAGCTCGTTGCATTCTTTTTTATAGGTGCCCGCGACCGGATGCTGAAATCTCGTCGGATTCGTGGAATTGCCTGTGATCGAGACATCTACGCCTTCGATGTGCATGATCTTCACACCCTCGCGCACATCGTCCGCGCCGTAGCACCTTACCTTGCGGCGTTCGCCGTCGGAATACGCAATCTCGCGTACGACCTCGATCTCACCCGAAACATAATCAAACTGCGTCTGCACATAGGTAAAGCCGTTGATGCGCGAGATGATCTGCGCGGCATCCTTGCCGAGCCCGTTCAGAATGACGCGCAGCGGAATGCTGCGGCTCTTGTTTGCATTGTTCACGATGCCGATCGCGCCCTCCGCGGCGGCAAAGGACTCATGTCCCGCTAAAAACGCGAAACATTTCGTATCGTCGTGCAGCAGCATCGCCGCGAGGTTGCCGTGACCGATGCCGACCTTTCGGTCGTCCGCGACAGAACCCGGGATGCAGAACGCCTGCAGCCCCTCGCCGATCACGACAGCGGCGTCCACGCCCTTTCTGCAATCCTTTTTCAGCGCGATCGCAGCGCCGAGCGTATATGCCCAGCCGGCGTTTTCAAATGCGATCGGCTGAATCCCGCGAACGATCTCCCGCGGATTGAAACCAGCAGCCAGACAGAGCTGCTCTGCCTCGTCGATGTCTTTTATGCCATATTTCGCGCAAGCGGCGTCAATTTGACCGATGCGCCTTTCATAACTCTCAAAAGTAGCCATAGTGCCTCGCCTCCTATTCTTCACGCGGGTCGATGTACTGCGCCGCTTCATCAAATCTGCCGTAATTTCCGGTCGCGTCTTTGATCGCCTTGTTTGCGTCTTCGCCTTTGCGCACCGCAGTCATCACCTTGCCCAAGTTTACAAATTCATATCCGATCACGAGACCGTCGTTGTCGAGCGCGAGCCTCGTGACATAGCCCTCGGCCATTTCGAGGAATCTTACGCCTTTTGCCCGTGTGCCGTACATCGTCCCAAACTGGCTTCTTAAAGTCTTTCCGAGATCTTCCAGCCCTGCGCCGATCGGGAGCCCGCCTTCCGAAAACGCCGTCTGTGTGCGTCCGTAGGCGATCTGCAGGAAAAGTTCACGCATCGCGACGTTGATCGCATCGCAGACCAGATCCGTATTGAGCGCTTCAAGAATCGTCTTGCCCTGCAAAATTTCTGCAGCCATCGCCGCCGAGTGCGTCATGCCGCTGCAGCCGACCGTTTCGATCAGCGCCTCTTCGATCACGCCCGCTTTGACATTCAGGGTCAGCTTACAGGCGCCCTGCTGCGGTGCACACCAACCGACGCCGTGCGTCAGACCGCTGATATCGCCGATCTGCTTTGCCTGAACCCATCTACCTTCCTCCGGAATCGGGGCCGGACCGTGATCCGCACCCTTCGCCACCGGACACATATGTTCCACTTCAACAGAATACATCATGTTCTCCTCCTATTATTGAACGATTGTGAAAATAATAACAAATCGTATGGAAATAAGCCTCTTTTCACTAAAAGAATAACATCCGGGGGCGCTTTTATCAAGCAATACCCATGCCCATTGTGCTATACTGAAATTTATGGAAATACTATTCATCGCGACGCTTTCCGGCGTCGTCGGAACCGGTCTCGGCGGTGGCATCGGTGCATTGGTCGGTTCGCGATGGGGTAACGAATCAAGCAAAATACTCTCCTTTGCCGCCGGCGTTATGATAGGACTTGTATTTTTTTCGATCATCCCCGAATCGCTTGAACTGATACATGTTTGGCTTGTTGTGCTGTTGCTCTGCGCAGGCGCAGCGCTTACCTTTGCTGTAAATTACCTGTTGGATGCCGTGTCGGGCACCCCGCATTCGCATATTCCGGGCATATCGCATTCACATGATTCGGATTCGTCCGTTCGCAAAACGGACAAAAGTAAAAGGACTGCTTCTCTTTTCCTCTCGGCGGCAATCGCCCTGCACAACCTGCCGGAAGGTCTTGCGCTCGGCTCGGGTGCAAAGCTGAACATCGGGCTTGGTATCGTCTGGGCAATTCTGATCACGCTCCACAACATCCCGATCGGACTTGCAATCGGTGCCGCATCCGCTGCGGAGGGCAAATCCATCCTGCGGGGCGTTCTTATAGCAGCATGTTCAGGTATTCCGATGGTGATCGGCGCAGGGATCGGCATCGCGGTCGGAAGCGCGGGCGATCTGTTTCTCGGTGCGGTCTTCGCGGTTTCGGGCGGCGCATTGCTCTACGTGGATTTCTGCGAGATCATCCCGCAGGTCATCCGGGGCGGACACAATGTAAAAACGGGATTTTGTATCCTGATCGGCGCGGTTACAACGCTGCTCGCCGTATATCTGCTTCACCTTTGAAGGGAACCTGTCAAAAAGCAGGGGGATCGTATCAGAAAGCGCGAAAGGATATTGCATGGCGAACGAAAAATACATTGTGAGCTTTCCCGAACTCGGGCTTCACATCGAAGCGAATGCGGGAGACAACCTGCTCGGAATCATCCGGAAGCAGGATCTACCGATCGATGCGCCCTGCGGTGGTACCGGCAGATGCGGGAAATGCAAAGTGCTGATTGATGATCAGGTGCGATATGCCTGTCTGACGCATGTCATGCAGGATATTGCCGTCACGCTGCCGAACGACACCGCAGCGGGCGCATCAGACAGCGGCTATGCGATTCTGGCGGATCATACAGCCCTGACCGCTTCCGATGAAAAAGACCGCCCGGCAGATCGATGCAACAACAAGAACCGCGGCATGCGCGACGGTACAACGGCGTCCGAATACGCCATCGCCATCGACATCGGCACGACGACGGTCGTCCTGAAACTCCTCGATCGATCGACCGGCACACAGATCGCCTCTTCCGCACGCCTGAATGCGCAAATCACCTATGGTGCCGACGTCGTTTCTCGCATCAATGCGGCGTTGGACGATGCAAAAACACTATCCGCGCTTATTACAAAGCAGATCGACGGTGCGATCCGTGAACTGATTGCGGAAAATCACATTGCGCCAAAGCTGGTACGGCGCATCGCGATCTCCGGCAATACGACAATGTCCTATATCCTGCTCGGTCTGCCGTGCCGATCACTTGGATTCGCCCCTTTTCTGCCGGCATACGGTTTTGAAACATCGTATGCATACAAGGACATTTTTCACTCGGATACACTCGACGCAAGCTGCGTTGTGTCACCGTTTATCTCTGCCTATGTGGGCGGTGACATTACATCGGGGCTCTACGCCCTCGCAAACGAAGATGACTATATCCTGATCGATATGGGAACCAACGGCGAGCTTGTGTTCAAACGCGGGGATCGCCTCATCTGTACCGCCACTGCCGCCGGACCCGCCTTTGAAGGCGGAAATATCGAATATGGAACCGGAAGCATGCGCGGTGCAGTCTCCTCCGTACAATACGAAAACGGCGCGTTTAGATGCGGTACCATCGCGGATGCTGCGCCGACCGGCATCTGCGGTTCCGGCATCCTCGATCTGATGGCGGTTCTCGTTCGGGAACACATCATCGATGAAACCGGTGCGTTTTCCGAAACGCAGGAAAGAAACCGGATCGTCATCGCCGAAAATCCCGCATCCGCATCATATCCGCAGATCTATTTCACCCAAAAGGATGTGCGGCAGTTTCAGCTCGCGAAAAGCGCGATCCGCTCCGGGATCGAAATCCTGCTCGATGAGATGGGCGAAAATCCACCGTCCAGAGTCTTCCTCGCCGGCGGATTCGGTCAGAACTTAAATCCGGAAAGCGCCATCATCACGGGTCTTTTACCCGAAAGCTTCCGAGGCCGCGTGATCCCGGTCGGAAACAGCAGTCTGAGCGGTGCGGTGAAGACCTGTCTGAACAATTCGGCGGAACAGACGCTGCAGGAGATCGCCACCTTGGGCAGTGAGATCAACCTCGCCACGCACAGACTGTTTGATGATTTTTTCATGGACTATATGATGTTCTAAGGCGATCCGTATGACAGCGAGATTTGAGAAAATACCGGATAAAACAGCACAGAGAGGTTCTATAATGATTAACAATAATATAATTATTGAAAACTTACATATTTCCGGAATTGAGAACGCCGCCGCCTTTGACACGGACATTCTCGCCTTCAGTCAAGATATTCGTGCGATGTGTGAAATGAATACCTGCGGCAGATACAACCGTTCATGGAACTGTCCGCCGGTTATCGGCACGCTCGAATCGCTCCGAGACATCTGTCTAAAATTTAAACATGGCATTCTCTGCAGTACGGTGACAAAGCTCGAAGATTCCTTTGATTTTGAGGGCATGATGCGCGCGAGCGCCACGCTCTGTGTGAAGCTTGGAAATGCGAACAGGATCTTTGCGGACCTCTCTGCGCGTCATGGTACATCTGAGATCCAAAACGCCTACCGAATTTTTGGCGCGGGCTCCTGCAGCGCATGTAAAAAATGCAGTTACCCCGATGCGCCCTGCATTCATCCGGATAGATTCTTTATTCCGATCGAGGCCTGCGGGATCAATGTCGTGGAACTGGCGTCAAATACCGGTCTCGCATACAACAACGGACCGAATACGGTCACGTTTTTCGGCATGGTCCTTTACAACTGATTCTTTAAGGGTCGCTTCAGGATGTCGGTAGCACGATCTTAAGGATCGACACGGGCAAGGCGGCTGCTGCGGCAAGCGGCTCGGTATCATCCGCGGCATTGAGCAGCCGCAGGGATTTTGATCTTGAGATCGCTTTATTGCCCTGTGCATCGTAGACATCGACGGTAACGGTAACCGCTTTCGTGCTCCCGGAGACCAGATTCACTTCATATTGAATACCGACGGTTTTCCCATGGTAAAAACTATCTCCGTATAAGTTGATTGCCTCACTGTCCCCTGCGCGATGGAACATCAAGATGCCGCTCCCGTTCGTCGGGTTTTTGGATGTCTTGTCCGCGACATAGAGAATGGTGTTCGCCGTCGTACCGTCGAGGTCTGTAATGGGTGTGACCGCCGAAGCAAATTGCAATTCGTCCGTGATAAAGCTGAGCGCGGTATCCGCAATTGATGCGTCTAAATCCTTGTCGGCAACATGACCGAAAAGATTCAGCGAAGAGATGAGATAACCGCCGGACAAGCCGATGACGATCACGGAGATCGCAATCGCGACGATCAACTCGACCAGCGTCATGCCCTTCTTTTCTCGAAGAAACCGTTTGAAACGCTCTTTTGTCAATCGATTTGCATTCACGGGGTTGTCCCTTCAAAATCAAAAATGGTATATCCGCTGCCCACTGCCGGATCGGTGTATCGTTTGCTCTTAATCGAAATGTTAAGCGCACCGCCCGGCAAAGCCGCGTTGGTCAGGGTAATCTGCGACGCCGCGAGACCTGCCTTCGAATAGGGACTGCCCTCCGGCAGCGCATCGTCCGAAACACCGGAAATGGCGATCACTTCGCTGAGCCCGGAATCCGCACGAACCTGATCCGAATTCTTCATATCGAGGTTCGCCATCGTCGTAAATCCGGCGACCATGACGACCGACACGATCACGACGATCACCAGTGCGACCACGACTTCGATCAAGGTCATACCCGAGGTCCGCTTCGTGAAAGACAATTTACGCATCGTCGTATTCCTCGTTTTTCCACGCGCCGAGTCCTACCGAAGCGCCGAGATCCAGACAATTGTTGTAGGACGGATCGTCAAACTTGGCTGCTGGCGTCGCCGCACTCGGTGCAAGATAGCGATTTGCACAGAATACCTTGTCCATCGTGGCGTCTGTCAATTCTGTTTTATAGTCTTCATCAATTGGCGCCCATCGCGTGTTGATGTCGTTCATAAACGCCCCACCAAGCATGTGTATCTTGCCGTCTGTCATGTTGATACTGTTTAAGTAGCCTGAAGTACTCTTGATATTCCACAGGTGCCCGGCACCTACTAATGTGCCGGATGCATCTTTACTCTTCGGGCCAAAGATGAAGATGCCGCCGTCTGCAGTAAATGGTGTCACGCTGATGTTTTTGGCAGCATTACTACTTATAAATGACGCAGGTCCCGGCACATAATCATTAGTCCAAGTTACGCTGGACGCAATCTGCAGGAATGCACCGTCATAGACATAGATATCAGCTTTTATCTTTGTATTTGCTTCGAGAATCATTTCGCCATTGTTCTTGACGTAGACCGGTGCTTCTAAGTTATAGGAGTCCCCACTATTTGATCCCCTGATGATCAGCGTGCCGCCGTCGACGATCACTTTCTCAGGTTGCACCGTGACCCCGCGCTCGATGGTCAGGGTCTGCCCCGTGCCAACATAGATGGTACCGCCGATGATCTTCTCGGTTGGATGAAAGTTCGCATTTTGGGTGTTGCTGACTCGCGTAGTGTCAGCAGAGCTGTTGGGCGTACGGATATAGGAATATTTCTCTGCCTCGCCCGGGTAATTCTTGAGGATGATATCCGTGTTGTAGATCAACTGATCCCATCGCAATGTATACGCCCAGTAATTGCCTGCTGAATACGTGAGGTAATCAAAGCCATCGACATTGGAACTGACCAGATTATTCATGTATCCATCAGTGCTGTTCTTTTTGACACACCCTGTACCAAGGGTCATTCCCCTATAGGAATATATCGTACCATCCAGTATGCTGACACCCTGCAAAATCATGGCATTGGGGTCATTGCCTTTATCAAGCAGATAGAGATTGAAGTCGTTGTAGTAAAGTGGAAGATAGGGCATTCCCAGCCGGTTGTTGGCAGAACTGTTCAGCTGAGTGTTTGTTTTATAGAAATCTCCGGAAGTCTGTCCATAGGTGGGGTTTGCAACATAGTTACCCCAACCCCAATAGTCAATGTAATCACTGTATTTATGCAGAAAGCCCCCAAACACCAAACGTGTCGTGAGACCACTATTAAGTACTGTTTTCTCTGCAGTACCCACGCCACTCGGCATAGCATCCGTGTTCTGTGTGAAGATGGTTCCGCTCTTCCAGTTGATTGGATTATAGGTATTCAGCGGCGTCGCAGTGTAGATATTATTGGGATAGTAACGCACATACGGATTTGAGACCGCCATGATATTGTTGGCAATATCTTTTTTGTAGTTGGTAAAATCAAAGGCCATCAGGGCATTGTAGAACGTGTTCTGGCTAGTACCACCCGGTAGGCTATTGCCGCCTAAACGGATCATGATGTCTTTACCGGATGGATTCGCTACGGAGAATGTGGAAATTCTGGTGTTATTAGCGTCAGAATAAGTTTTTGAAAATGCGGTAGATGTTGCTCTCGTACCGGGCTTAAGCGGATTAATTGTCAGTCTGCCGTTATCGGGCACCAGGAATTGCCGATTATCCAAGGCGGATCCGGACCCAGAGGCATCGGAACTAAACGTCCCATGTGTTTCAGTATTAGCAGCAGCAGTGCTCAGGTTATTTTGCCACAAGGCCTCTGCGTTACTGACCCCGGCAGCATTCATGGCGTTAATCTTTGCCTGATCCGTCGCATTGGTATCTGAATAGTTATAACCAAGCTGTTGAGTGATGTTCGGTGTAATCCCGTTCAATTGGCTCTCATAGGCAGTAAACGACGTCATATCAAACGCCGCACCCGCGAGCGAAGGAGACTGGGCGTCCAGATTCTCATTCGCGCTGCGCACCAATTTCAGGGATACCGTCTTGGTATTGCCCTGATAAGTCGCCGTCGAGGTGATCTTGAGGTTTTTATTTTCGGTATCCGTATACTGGACGACGATCTCACAGCTTCCGGCGTTTTCGGGCAGATTCGCGGCAGGCAGCGAAAAGTCCAACTTTTTGCCTGTCGCCGTTCCAAGACTGTTTAGAAACGCCTGTACTTGTGCTTTTAATGCGGGATCCGTCGTCGTAGACCCGCTCTTGATCCAGTTTGCGACGGAATTTGTGGCAGACAACGCGGTATAATAGGCCTGATCGCCCGTGTGTACGTTCTGACTCCGAACGAACTTCCCCT
>JAISKP010000221.1 GCA_031260885.1 Eubacteriales Family XIII. Incertae Sedis bacterium | reverse complement strand
CGCAGTCAAACGTGCCCTTGAGCTTGTTGACGATGAGTGTGGTGAGTGCTTCGCCTTCGACATCTTCTGCGACGATGAGGAGCTTTCTGCCCTGTTGTACGATCTGTTCGAGGATCGGCAGGATCTCCTGAATGTTCGAAATCTTTTTGTCGGTGAGGAGGATGTACGGATTTTCGAGAACGGCTTCCATCTTCTCGGTATCATTCACGAAATAGGCGGACAGATAGCCTCTGTCAAACTGCATCCCTTCGACGACTTCAAGAGAGGTGTCCATGGATTTGCTCTCTTCGACGGTGATCACGCCGTCCTTGCCGACCTTCTCCATCGCTTCGGAGATCATCTCGCCGATGAGCGCATCTCCGGAGGAAACGGAGCCAACCTGTGCAATCTTTTCCTTCGTGTTGACGGCATGCGCGCTCTTCTTGAGTTCGCCCACCGCGATATCGGTAGCGCCCTGGATGCCGCGCTTCAGGATCATCGGATTTGCACCTGCTGCGACGTTTTTAAATCCTTCGTTGACGATAATCTGTGTGAGCAGGGTAGCCGTCGTCGTGCCGTCGCCCGCGATGTCATTTGTCTTTGTAGCGACTTCCTTGACGAGCTGTGCGCCCATGTTTTCAAAGGCATCCTCGAATTCGACTTCTTTTGCGATGGTCACGCCGTCGTTTGTGATGAGCGGTGAACCGTACTTCTTCTCAAGCAGTACGTTTCTGCCCTTGGGTCCCAGCGTGATCTTCACCGTGTTTGCAAGCTTGTCCACGCCTGCCTGCATTTTCCTTCTGGCGTCCTCGCCGTAATTAATTTCCTTAGCCATTTTTACATTCACTCCTTTGTTTTGCTATTTCGCGGATTCGGTAATTTCATGAGAGAGCTTCAACCATATAAGTTCATGAAAAGTGCGGTGTGTAAAATTCATTACTTTACAGTCGCATAGATATCGCTCTGCTTTACGAGTTTATATTCTTCACCTTCGTATTTGATTTCCATGCCGCCGTACTGACCAAAGATGACTTTATCGCCGACGGCAACAACGATTTTGACTTCTTCCGTGCCGGGACCGACAGCGATCACTTCCGCGATCTGCGGCTGTTCTTTCGCCTGACCGGAGAGGATGATTCCGCTCTTTGTTTTCTCTTCCGCCTCGACTCTTTTGATGACAATATAGTCGTTGATAGGCTTGATTCCAAAACTCATTTTCCATTACTCCTTTCAAAGTGTTATTCTTCGCGCGCGTTCGGAAATCCGAACGTCAAGCACTTTATCCTGTTAGCACTCTTGTTTGGTGAGTGCTAAAATCTATTTTATACTCTTAAGGATAATTGTCAATATGTATTTATGAAAAAACCTGCTCGTCAGGTTCGCTTTCCAATCCAAGTCGCGCATACAGATCCGGCTGGTTTACCGCCAGAACTCGAATATAGTTAAAGAGGTACTGTTGCGCGATGCCGCCGTATGCACCGAAATTGCGCTTTGCATATTCCCGCATGGCGGAAATGTTGTCTTCCCCCATGCCGTAGAGCCTGTTCATGACACGCTTGACCCAGACGTCAATCGGGAAGATATCACTCTTTTGCATGGAGAACAGCATGACGCAGTGTGCGACTTTAGGACCGACGCCGGAGAGCGAGAGCAGATATTCCTCAATCTTTTCGACGGGCATGCGGTCACCCGTTTCGAGAAATGCACCGTTATCATAGGCAATCTGTCTGGCTGCTTCGACGATATACTTGGATCGGTAACCGAGTCTACAGAAATCAAGATCCTTTTCACGCAGATTTGACAGACAGTCTATGGTCGGAAAGGCGTAGAGCGGTTTGCCGTGCACGACGCCGATTTTCTTTCCGTGAATTGCGCAAAGGGACTCAATACAGTTTTTTATTCGGGGTATATTGTTGTTTTGAGATATGATGAATGAAATCAGCGTTTCCCACTTGTTTTGGTTTAGAATTCGGATGCCGCCGCCTGCGCGGATCGCCTTGACCATGACATCATCCTCCGTTGTCAACAGACGCTTGACCGCACCGTAATCACGATCCAGATCAAGATAATTCCGCCAGAATTTTTCACGCTGCAGGGACATATTCGCAAGGTGGTTGCTCCAGATGGTGACGCTGCCGGTACCGGCGGGCGGGCGGACACCTACCACATTGTTTTCGTTGCTTTGCACGATGGGATTCTGCCGAAAAGAGATGTTCGCGAACGAATTTTCTACGATACCGCTATAGCTGCCGTCTTCCTGTTTCGTCCAGCGGAAACACTGCCCGCAATCAAAGATATGATCGAGCGTGAAATCACTCACGTTTTCAAATGTCTGTTTGATCAATCCCTCCGTCATGCCGCGTTCGTCCCCTGTTATCCGACTGTTTTTATCCCTGGCTTTCTGCCGGAATTTTCCCACAAAAGTTTCTGTACTTCAATATCTACCGAAAGAATATTGATTGACGTAATTCCTTCGACATTTTCCGCGATGAGCTTTTGCAGCATATGCGCGACATCCGTGATCAAAGTGCCGTAGAGAATGGTGAGTCCGACATCGATGCTGACGCCGTCGCTGCGGTTTTTTACAAAGATCAAGTCGACGGATTTGATTGCCGGGATTTTTCGTGCACAGATCTCGACAATATCGCGGAACGCTTTATCCGAAATGGTGTACTTGCCCAGATAGCTGTAGGTCGGGCGAACCACCGATTTCTCTGCGAAAGGACGATCGGCAGCAGCGCGTTCTCCAAATGGATTTCTACCGCCAAGACCGTCTATAAGGTCATCCCTGAGGTCTTTGTATGTTCGAATCGGATGAATGAAATATCCCGAAAAATCCTTTTTCACCTGAAAGGTCGGAACCGGAATGATGTGCTGTCCGAGTTCATCCCGTTGGCGCCGGGCGTAGCGTCTTTCTGCATCGGTCGTGAGGTATTCGATTTCGATGCGCCGCGACGGCTGCGGAAGCCCAAGCCGCGCTGTAATCTGGTTGATCATCTTATCCGACGTTCCCAGTATGAGGATTGAGGCAGGATCTGTTTGGGCAATTTTTTGGACAACCTCATCGCGCTGCATATCATCGATGAAAAGCGCAGTTTTGATCGCACGTATTTTTGTGTCTTGGCGTTTGGCGGACTGACCCGCCAAAATCTGGCCCTTCATAATGAAAAGACCGTCGTCAATGATTCCGTCGATGCCGAGATTGCTACACAGACCACCTGCCTGAAAGCTTTTCCCGGTACCGCTTTTGCCTACCAAACTGATTATTTCCATCTTTACATATTTCAGGGAATCTGCTACAATTAACTCATAATATTCATTTTAACATATCCAGAGGAGGATTGGAAATGGCGTATACAATTAGTGATTCCTGTATTTCTTGCGGCGCATGTGTCGCAGAGTGTCCGGTTGATGCGATCACCGAAGGGGAACCGTATAAAATTGATGCAGACACATGTATCGATTGCGGTGCCTGTGCGAGCGCCTGTCCGGTAGACGCTCCGGCGGAAGCATAGTCTGCTTCGTTTCAGTCAAAAAAATAAGGGACTGTCTCGTTTTGAGACAGTCCCTTTTTAGTGCATAGATGCTTCCTTAAAGATTGTTTCCGTTATTAATATAGAAGGTCAATTCTTGGAGGCTGTCACTGATATGAACGGATGTAATTGCAATTTCTTCAGGGACTTCAAGATCAAGCGGGGCAAAATTCCAAATCCCGCCTACACCGCCGTTTACGAGCAAATTCGCGATTTCCTGCGCACCATCCAGTGTTGTCGTGATGATACCGATATCCACTTTGTTTTCTGAAAGATGAGCCGGCAGTTGCGAAACATCTAAAATTGTATGCGTTCCTACATTTGTCCCGATAATATCAGGATTTACATCAAATATGGCACCGATCGTGTATTCCTTGTTGTAAGCAGAAACATAGTTGTGAACCGCACGACCGAGGTTTCCGACGCCGATGATCACAAGCTTATAATTTTTTGCCAATCCGAGAATACCATCAATCTCTTCACTCAGCGCAGCAACATTGTATCCATAGCCCTGTTGTCCGAATCCGCCGAAATTGTTGAGATCCTGTCTGATCTGTGACGCAGTACAACCCATGAGTTCACCGAGTTTGCCGGAAGACACGCGTTCGATTCCCTTTTTACGAAGATCCGACAGATAGCGTTTGTACCGAGGCAACCTTTTGATGACTGCAGGCGAAATCCTGTTATAATCTTTCAAATGATTCAATGTACATGCTCCTCAACATATTTTGCGATATCCGCGATGCTCTGGAATTTTTCAGCATCTTCATCCGGAATCTCGATTCCGAATTCATTTTCGATGCCCATGATGATTTCAACAGCGTCGAGGGAATCCGCTTCCAAATCCTTCATCAGGCTGGTTTCAGGTGTCACAGCGGATGGCTCTACCTGAAGCTGTTCAACAATAATGTCTCTGATTTTATCAAACGTCATAGCTCCTCCTAAAATTTTAATAACAGCAATAAAAAGTAAATAAATCCAAAAAAATTATAAATGGATATCCGTCCGATGTCAAATTGTCAGATCATTCCGGATCAAATCTTCGAATGTCTGGCGTTTTACGATCTCCTTCACCTTGCCGTCTGCTACGAACAGGACAGCGGGAACCGGCAGTCTGTTATAGTTGCTGGCCATCGAATATCCGTACGCGCCTGTTGTAAAGACGGCGAGGATGTCTCCGCGTTCCGCGCGTGCGAGTGTGCCGTCTTCGATGATTTTATCACCTGTTTCACAGCATTTTCCGCATATGGTAACGGTCTCTGAAACCGGTTCATCGGCCTTATTTGCAAGGATGGCTTCATACTTCGCACCGTAAAGTGCCGGGCGGATGTTGTCGGGCATGCCGCCGTCGATGGATACATATTTTGTGCCGCCGCCGGATGTACGGATGCTGCCGACAGTATAGAGCGTGATGCCTGCTTCGCCGACGATGCTACGACCGGGTTCGATCACGATGGTCGGCTCTTTCAGGTCGTACTGTGCGCAGAATCTTTGTACTTCTTCCATTACGGGGTCGAGGAAATAGCTGTACGGCTTTCGATCGTCCGCTTCTGTGTAGTTTGCGCCGAAGCCGCCGCCGATGTTGATTTCCGGCAGGGCATAACCGAAGCGGTCGTTTACTTCCCGATATACGCCGAGTGCAACGGCAAGCGCATCCAGATGGCTTTTATTTGTGAAAAGCTGCGAACCGATGTGGAAGTGGATGCCGGAGAGCGTCACAAATTTCGATTCGATCGCTTTTTGAAACAGCGAATAGATACCGTTCAGATTTCCCTCGTCCCGCGCATCCATTGAAAAACCGAATTTTGAATCCGCATGTCCCGTTGAAATGAAGGAATGCGTATCCACCTCAACGGCGGGTGTGATGCGAAAGAGTACATTGACATTTCTGCTGTATTTTTCGGCAAGATTTTCGATCATTTCGAGTTCTCCGAAAGCGTCGATGATGATCTTCCCTACGCCGTATCCGATCGCGCGATCGAGTTCTTCATAGGATTTATTGTTGCCGTGAAATTCGATACGTGCTGCGGGAAAGCCGGCGGCGATCGCGGTGTAAAGTTCTCCGCCCGATACGACGTCGAGCAAAAGTCCTTCTCGGTTGATAAGTTGCGCCATTGCAACGGTCAGGAACGCTTTTGAAGCATAGGCGGCTTTCGCGCGTTTATATTTTTCGGTAAACATCGTTTTGATCTCGTCAATGCGTCTTCTGATTTCCGTTTCTGAATAGACGTAGAGCGGCGTTCCATATTCTTTCGCGAGCGCAACCGTACTTACGTTGTCAATGAAGAGGGTATTGTCTTTGATTTTAAAAATATCGTTCATGTGTTTCGTTTGTCACTCCGTGAAAATCTGCTGCTGTTATAATTCAAGCGTTGCTTTTGCATCCAGATCGAGGCTATCCGTTTTCCCCGCCAGGTGATCGTAATATGCCGCGCAAGCGATCATCGCTGCGTTATCGGTGCAGAAGACCGGTGATGGGATATACAAGGCGATGCCGCGCAGTGCACATTCCTGTGCGAACTGCTGCCGGATCAGACTGTTTGAAGCGACGCCGCCTCCGACTACCAGTTTATCATATCCTGTCAGAGATAGGGCGGATAATGTTTTGGCAACGATCACATCTGTGACGGAAGCTTCAAATTCAGCGGCGACATCTGCCGTATTGAACAGTCTGCCCGCCTGCTTTTCCGTATTTACATAGTTGAGCACGCCTGTCTTGATGCCGCTGAAGCTGAAATCCAGACTGTCCTTTTCGAGCATGACCCGCTTGAAACTGACTTTCCCCGAGGTACCGGAAGGTGCAAGGGCATCGATCTTGGGACCGCCGGGATAGCCAAGTCCGAGCACGCGAGCCACTTTGTCGAAGGCTTCTCCGATCGCGTCGTCCCGCGTTCGTCCGATCACGCGAAGGTTCTGATAGCTTCTTACGTCGATGAGATCGGTATGCCCTCCGGACAAAATGAGCGCGAGAAATGGTGGCGTAAGATCCGCATTTTCGAGATAGGCTGCGCTGATGTGTCCCTTGATGTGATGGACGCCGGTCAGCGGTTTTCCAAGTGCGAGCGCAAGGGCTTTCGCGGTGGAGAGCCCGACCAGTACCGCGCCGATCAGACCGGGACCTTCGGTTGCGCCGATGAGATCGACTTCTGCAAAGGTGATGTTCGCTTCGCGCATTGCTTCGTCCAGAACGCCGTTGATCTGTTCCAAGTGGTGCCGCGCTGCAATCTCCGGGACAACACCGCCGAACACCTTATGAACATCAATCTGCGAAGAAATGATGTTTGAAAGCACCTGCCTGCCGTCTGCCGTGATCGAGACCGCTGTCTCATCGCAGCTCGATTCGATTCCCAGGGTTATAAATTTTCCGTCTTTCATCGGGTCTCCGCATCTTTCTCGCTCGTTAATAATTTATCATTCTCGTCATACTTCCACATGATCGCGGCATCCTCGCCGTTCTCATAATACTTTTTTCGGATTCCGACGGCACGGAAACCGAATTTTTCATAGAGCGCGATCGCCGGGGCATTGGAAGTGCGTACCTCCAGCGTAAATCTTGTAGCACCTTTTTCCCGCGCCGCATCCAGCATCGAAAGGATGATCATCGTCGCGATGCCTTGATCTCGCCAGTCGGGATGAACCGCAACATTCGTGATATGTCCTTCGTCAATCACGACCCAGATGCCGGCATATCCGATCACTTCTTTGCGCGTTTCGGCGAGTACATAGGTCGCAAGGATATTATCGCAGATATCCTTCTCAAAGTCCTCACGCGACCAAGGCTTCGGGAAACTGCGTTTTTCGACCTCCGTGATCGCGTCTACATCGTCCCCCGTCGCCCGCCTGATTTTGATCCAGTGCTTTGCAGTAAATGTCATTCGATTTAATCCGTTTATCCCAACGGCTTGAGTAGGTTTTCATCAAGCTTCCGCTGTGCTTCCGCCTTGCGCATGTAGATCGGAAAGACATTGCGGTAATCCGCCGGCGTCCCAAATGTAAGTGCCCATTTCGCAACTGAGATTGCTGTTTGGGACAGCATTGGGAACACAAGGTGACGACTCCGGGGGGACAGAGAAGAACCGTCCCGGGCTGTCCCGCAAAATGTCCCGCAGGCTGTCTCGTCACCGAAAAACTGTGCGTCGTCTTCGATCCGGATGCCGCGAGCTGTCAGCTGCTCAAAAAAATCCGCGGGGTCATAGGCACCGCCCGGCACGAGCGTTTCCAGCGTTTCGGTGGATGCGGATACCGATGCGTCTTCTGCTTCGATGCCCAGCCCTTCGTGCCCGCCTTGAACGAGTCTGTAAGCGCCCGCATAGATCTGACCGCGTCTTGCATCGAATACGGGGCATGCGACAAAGCCGTATTGATAGGCGTCGCTGAATACGAAGGTCTCCAAGGTTGGAACCTTGATCAGCGGTACGCCGGTCGCCTGCGCGATCGCCCGTGCAGCGGACACGCCGATTCGCATTCCCGTAAAGGATCCGGGACCGGCGGAAACCGCGATCGCGTCAAGATCGGAAAGTTTTAATCCCTCAGCGCTGAGTAGATGCTGCAGGATCGGAAAAAGCTCCGTCAGATGATTGAACGTCTCACGCGAATGCCGCTCCGCAAAACGGTATGCAGCGGCGTCATCCTGCTTTATCGCCAAGGCGGCGGAAGCAATCTGTCCGGTCGTCTCAAGCGCAAGCACTTTACAAAGGGGGGCGTTTTGTTTGTGCAATTCCATTTGCTCCATTCATTTTATCCGTTGTGCAAATCCGACAGCAGAAACTTATTCTGCAATTGATGGGGCAGTCAGACTGCGTTCCCACGGGTTTTTGCCGGAATCGATTCGGATCACGATTGCATCTTTCGGCAGAAGTTCTTCGATCTTATCCGCCCATTCCACGATCGTCACGCCGTTCCCGTAAAAATAGTCCTCATATCCGATGTTCTCCATCTCCTCCGGATCATCCAGTCGATAGACGTCAAAGTGAAAGAGCGGGAGTCTGCCGGTGCGGTATTCGCAGAGGATCGTAAACGTAGGACTCGTGACGCATTCCGTCACACCAAGACCCTCGGCGATCGCTTTTGAAAGCGTCGTCTTACCCGCACCGAGATCGCCGACCAACGCGATGACGGTCCCGGGTACGAGTGAGCGTCCGAGTTTCCGCCCGTACGCATTCATTTCATCTTCATTTAAGATCATCACACAACCGAGCCGTATCTCACGGATTATTACACGCACCCGTCAAACGATAAATCGCATCCGCATAGATATGCGTGATCTTTATCAGGTCATCGATGTTGATGTATTCGTCTTTCTGGTGCATGAGATCCGGCGTATGTGGGAAGGAAGGACCGAAAGCCACCGCATTTGGAATCACACGTGCATAAGTGCCGCCGCCGAAAACGAAAGGTTTGCTTTCCGTATCCCCCGTATTCTCGCGGTAAACGTCCATGAGCGTCTCGATAAACGGACTGTCCGGTGCAAAATAGATGGAAGGGTTTGAATCGAGTTTTACGACGCCGAGGTTGTGCTTATGTACGAGCGGCATCAACGCATCGTAGACCTCATCCTCTTTGATCGTAACCGGAGAACGCGTGTTGATCGTCACGATCACCGCCTCCGAATCCATGCCGATCATGCCGACATTTAGAATCAGTTTTCCGGACGGTTCATCGCTGAATCCGATGCCGAGCCCTTCGCCGTCAAGTTCAAAGCCGATGTGTTCGTTGTAGAAACCTACAAAGTCCCGGATGCTTTCATTTGCGATGTGCAGCTCTCCCAAGAACGCCATCAGAATCGAAACCGCATTGACGCCGAGCTGCGGATATGCACCATGTGCGGACAGACCCGTCACCGTGATCTCAAAAGCCTTGCCGACGCCTTTGCCGTTGATTTTGTAGCCGGTTCTCTCCCGGAAAGCAGCGAGCTGCTCTTTGACGTTTTCGAAGTCTTTGTTGATCTCGTCCATGATGATTGCGCGCGCGCGATCCGGCACCATATTCGGTGCATTGCCGCCCTCGATGCTGCGCAGAACGATGCCTTTTTCGTTTGTCTTGCCGAATTTTTTTGCGAGCTCGAAGATGAGGATGCCCATCTCTCCATTGACTGCAGGAAAATCGCCGTCGGGTACGAAGCCGAGATCCGGTTCGCCCGCGCGCTCCAGATACTTATACATACCGGACCAGCCGGTCTCTTCATTGAGCCCCAAAATGAGGCGCACGTTCCTCGATGGGATATATCCGCTGTCCTTGAGCGCCTTGATTGCAAAGAAAACGCTTGCTGCGGCACATTTATTGTCCGTCGTGCCACGTCCGTAGATCTTTCCGTCCGAGATCTCCCCGCCGTAAGGATCATAAGTCCATCCACTGCCTTCCGGAACAACGTCCAGATGTACGGGAATGCCGACAGTCTCCTTTGCTGCAGCGACGATCTCGCCCCGCGCATCGGTAACTGCGCCGATCCATTCCAGATGTCCGCCGAAATTGTCGATGTTGACGGTATCGAGTCCTTCGATCCGTCCCTTTTCAAGCATATACTCAAATACCCGTTGGACCTCTTCACCAAACGGGTACGCTTCAGAAGGTTCGCCGCGCACACTCTTATACGCGATCAGTTCACGGAGCATACTGACGATTTCATCTTTTTTGGAATCGATGATCTCGTTGTAATTCATATTGTGTGGGTTTGCCGATCGGCTAATTGACAGCTTCGACGCCGGCGATTTCCGGATACTGTTCCTTCAAAAGCCGTTCGATGCCGCCTTTGACGGTCGCCTGCGCATGCGGGCAGCCCGCGCAGTGTCCGAGCAACTTGATCTGTACGACCTTATCGTCCGTATAATCGATGAATTCGACGTCGCCGCCATCCCGCTGCAGATAAGGTCTGATGTTTTCGAGTGCATCTCTTAAATTTTGTTCCATTTTGTGTTTCCTTTGTCCTTTTGTTGTGATTGACTTTTACCGTATTTATTGTAACAAATTTATTGTAATAATGGAACCAAAAGAATGACATAATGTTAACAAGAATTGTATCGTAAATTGTGTTATATTATTCAAATAACGGAGAACAGCGGCGTATGCCGCACCTGTACGGCGAAAAGGAGGATGCAGCGATGATCTGGGTTTGTCTGGTATGCGGAGATGAAATCGAGTCGGATGAAGTGCCCGAAGTCTGTCCGGTATGCGGCGCGGATTCAAGTCAGTTTGAGGCAAAGCAGGACTGATTGAGAACGGACCGATCGTTTAAAGGACCGGTTACCACGCTGAGATAAGGGACAACACATTTGGATAGCAACTGCTATTTTATCTCGGTTCCGCCCTTATTTTCAGCGACAAACCGTTTGATCTTCTTTGATGTCGTGATGTCAAAGTCCTCTTTGCGCAGGTACAGTTTCTTGATCTTCTTGAAATAGGGCAGCTCCGCATTGATCTTGTCGACCTCCGCCCAGAGAAGCTTGCCGATCTGCTCGTCTGTATAATCTTCGCCGAGCGTTTCCTTCGCATACTCCAAATCGAGTTTAATCGTGGCGGCGATGAGCGTATCCTCGGCGAGTTCCGCCACATCTTCCCAGACCATGCTCTCGGCGATCAGACCGACGCGCCCGAGCAGGTATTCGAGTTCTTCGGGGAAGACGTTCTTGCCCGTTTTCGTGATGATCACGCTCTTCTTTCTGCCTGTAATGTAGACGAAATTATTCTTGTCGATGTAGCCGTAATCGCCCGTATGATACCAACCGTCCACCAAGACTTCGGCGGTTTCTTCCGGTTTGTTGTAATATCCGAGCATGACGTTGTCGCCCTTGACGCAGATCTCGCCGACGCCGGTCTCCGGATCCGGGTCTTCGATGTAACCTTCAAAGCCGGGGATCAGATAGCCCGCGCTGTTGCTGTGCGTATCGATCTCCGGATTGAGCGCGCAGATCGGCGCGCATTCCGTCAGACCGTAACCTTGAAGCGCATTGATGCCGAAATCCTTAATGCCGTCTAAGATCGCAGGGTCGATCGCCGCGCCGCCGCAGATGATCCTTTTCATATTGCCACCGAAAACGGCTGTGATGTCCTTGAAGAAAATCTTGCCGAGATCGATGCCGATCTTCTTCGTCTTGTTGTTGATCTTGATGACGCGCTTCAGCAACTTTTCCTTGCCCTGTTTCCGGACGTTTTGCCAGATCTTCCGGTAGAGGTTTTCAAAAATGAGCGGTACGCCGAGGAACAACGTGGGCTTTGCCTCGGCGAGGTTGTCCGTGATGTACCGCAGTCCTTCGCAGTAAGCGACCGACGCGCCCTTGTAGAGCGGGACGAGGAAATCGCAGGTGCATGCATAGGTGTGGTGCAGCGGCAGCACGGAGAAGAAGATTTCCGTCGGACGAACGATGAAGACCGTCGGTGAGATCATCAGATCCGTGCAGATGTTTGCATGGGACAGCATGACGCCTTTCGCGACGCCGGTCGTGCCTGAGGTGAAGAGCAGGATGCCCATCTTGTCGCGCAGTACCTGCGCATCGAGAAAATCACGGTTGCCCTCGGCGAGGAGTTCGTTTCCCTCATCGAGGAGTTGTGCACGGCTTACTTCATAATCTTCAAGATTTTCGCCATCTAAATTTACAAATAGGGAGAGCTTTGAAGTTCCGCTTTTCCTCAGTTCATTGAACTGCTGCGCATATTTCTTCGTATAGAAGACTGTTTCGATTTCGGATTCAAGGGCGAGGTTTTCGATTTCATCGGGGCGCAGTTCCTTGTCAAGCGGGACGACGATGCCGGTGCCGCAGACGACGGACAAATAAGCTGTGGCCCAAGCGTAACCGTTATCACCGATGATGCCGATGCGCTTGCCGCGCATGTCGCGCGCGTGAAGTGCGGTACCAAGTGCATCGACATCCGCCTTTGCTTCTTTATATGTAATGTCGCGATACGGTTCCTTGTGAGAGGGCTTTTCGTGGAAGGCCGGTCGGTCGCCATAGATCGCAACGCTCGTTTCGAACATGTGCTTTAGATCCATGATCGGGCGTTGATCCTTGTCGATCATGTATTTGTCGGTATTGTTCCGGATGGATTCCGAAAGTGCCATCGCTGTCTTCATGTCAGCTTCTTTGATCTTACAATATTCGTCAACGGGAATCAGTTCTCTGGGCGTCAATGCTTTGTCCTCCTATGCTTTATTTTGCTGTATTTGGTTTTTCATTTACGCGTCGTGTGTCAGCGTATGCCGTTTGATCTTCTTTGTCGTTGTCTTTTCAAATTCCGTGTCGCGAACCGTGAAGCGCTTTACGCGTTTATAGGAAGGCATCTTTGCATTTGCGGCGTCAATCTCTTTGTCGAGCAGTCGATGGATCTCTTCGTCGGAAATATTTCCGAAACTCTCCCGGATCTCGGTGAAGTCGGGGAATATGTCGCAGACGATTACGGTGTCCGTGGTTTTTTCTTCGTCCAGACCCCAAACGATGACTTCTTCAATAAAAGGCGATTTGAGCAGATAGTATTCGACTTCTTCGGGAAATACGTTTTTTCCGTTCTTTGTGACGATGACGTTTTTCTTGCGACCCGTTACATACAAAAAACCGTCCTTGTCGAGATAGCCGTAATCGCCGCTGTACAGCCAACCGTCCCGCAGAACCTTGGCGGTCTCTTCCGGATCGTCGTAATAGCCGAGCATGACAGACGGTCCTCTGTAGATGATTTCACCGATGCCGTCGTCATCCGCATCGATGATCTTGACTTCCGTACCGCGGAATGGCAGACCGACAGACGCCGCTTTGCTGCATCTGTCCTTGTTGACGGCGACGATCGGCGCGTTTTCCGTCATGCCGTAGCCCTGAATCATGTTGATCCCCATTGCGGAGAAATCCTCGATGACGATCGGGTCGATGGCGGCACCACCCGCGATCAGTAGGCGCATTTCCCCGCCCATCGCGTGATGAACATCTTTGAAAAGTTTCTTGGTCGCCTTCAGCTTTTGTCCGCCGACAGCTTTCGAAACGGCAATTGCGCTACGCATGACCTTTGCTTTGCCCTTGGTCTCCGCTTCCTTCCAGATTTTCTGATGGAATTTTTCAAAGACGAGCGGTACGCCGAGCATGAGATTTGCCTTCGCTTCCGCCATATTTTTCACAATGTATTTCAAACCTTCGCAAATTGCGACCGCGCAACCCTGATACATGGTGCCGAGGATGTGACAGTTAAACTCATAGGTGTGGTGCATCGGAAGCACCGAAAGGGCGGTCCAACCGACGACATTGACAAATTCGGCCATGCAGACGACGTTCGCACAGATGTTTGCATGGGAGAGCATGACACCTTTGGCCAACCCGGTTGTACCCGAGGTAAAAAGGAGCGAACACATCTCGTTTGGTTGAATTTCAAGACGAAAATAGTCTTTTCTGCCTTCATGGATCAGTTTGTAACCTTCCTGCATCAGCGTATGCATTGAAAGCCGCCCATCGCTGTTTCCTGAAGCATCCATTGAAATTTTCAGGATTTTGTGATCCACCAGCGTCAGCGCTTCTTCAATGATCCTCTCCAGTTTTCCGGAATAGACGATTGCCGCCGATGCCGAACGTTCGAGCAGATGCGCAATCTCTTCGGCGTTTAGTTCCCGGTCGATCGGAACGATGACCCCGATGCCGCATACCGTTGCCAGATAGGTCACAATCCATTCGTATCGGTTCTCGCCGATTAATGCGACCTTTTCACCTTTTAGATTTCTGTCCAGCAATGCCGTACCAAAGGAGGTCACATCGCTTCTGAATTTTCTGTAAGTGATGGGCTGATATTTCCCGCCCGGTCTGTCCTTGACCCAGTAAGCAGGGTTATCTCCATAAAGATCTACGGAACGGTTCATGAGTTCCCGCAGATCCGCCACCGGCTTCGCTTCATAAAGTGCATCGATAAATTTAATGTTATTCACGGTATAAACACATCTCCTTTTTATTTACTTTTATTTTAAAAGTAAAATCAGACTACATGATATCATGTTTTCATGTCGGTATCAATGGCATGTTCACAGTCTATACTGCTTCCATTCTAACGGTTATTCTGGTATTATTGTTTTAAAATTTCGAATCGGGATCGACGGTTTTACCGCCAAAGAAATGGAGGCACACATTATGTCAGTTTTTCGGGGATCCGGCGTCGCGCTCGTAACACCGTTCAAAGACGGAAAAGTTGACTACGAAGCGTTCGGAAAACTTCTGGATTGGCATGTCTCCGAAGGTACGGATGCGATCGTCGTGGCGGGCACAAGCGGGGAAGCATCGACGCTGATTGACGAGGAACAGCTTGAGACGATCGCTTTTGCGGTAGGGCGGATTGCGAAACGTCTTCCGGTGGTCGCGGGCGTCGGAAGCAACGAAACCGTACATGCGATTTACCTCGGAAAAGAAGCTGAACGCCTCGGAGCGGATGCGCTGCTTCATGTAACGCCGTATTACAACAAAGCAAACAGACGTGGACTGATCGAACACTTTAAAGCAGCAGCAGCAGCTGTACATATTCCGGTAATCCTGTATTCGGTTGCCGGACGCACAAATATGAATATCGCACCGGACGTATGCGCAGAGCTTGCAAAGATTGACAACATCGTCGGCATCAAGGAAGCCAGCGGTAATATCGCACAGGTCGCTGAAATTGCACGCGCCACGCAAGGTGACTTCGACATCTATTCAGGGAACGACGATATGATCGTTCCGCTCCTCGCATTGGGCGGGAAGGGTGTTATTTCCGTGGTGGCAAACGTTGCGCCGAAGGACACGCACGATATGGTTCAGAAGTTCTTGGATGGAGATATTGCAGGTGCAAGGAAACTGCAGCTGGATATGTTGGGACTGATTGATGCAATGTTCTATGAAGTGAATCCGATTCCTGTAAAAGCCGCGCTTTGGCTTATGGGAAAAATAGAATACAGCTACAGACTGCCGCTCTGTGAAATGGAAGAATCGAATCTGGAAAAGTTGCGCAAAGAAATGCAGGCCTACGGTCTGATCTGATTTCCCACAAAGAATAAGGGTTGTGATCCCGAAACTTGTGAGAGCTCATTTTTCATGCTATTATGTAGTGGATTATGAAATTGTGGGAGGTATTCATGGATTTTGAGACGCTTTGTATTCATCCGGTGAAGAAAATCAAAGACGCCGCAGGAGCGATTGCGACGCCGATTTACCAGTCGGCTACCTTTGCGCACCCCGGGTTGGACGAGAGTACGGGCTATGACTATACGCGGCAACAAAATCCGACACGGGAACAGCTTGAATATGTCGTCGCCGGTCTCGAAGGTGCCGATGATGCGATTGCATATGCATCTGGAATGGCAGCGATTACGGTGTTTATGGAACTATTTGCGCCCGGAGATCACATTGTCGCCGCGGATGATTTATATGGCGGTACCCACAGGCTGTTTGGTTGCATCTCGTCCAAAAACGGTCTTGTTTTTTCCTATGCGGAGACAACGCAGCAGATCATCGCTGCGGTTCGACCGGAGACAAAAGCGATTTTTCTGGAAACGCCGACCAATCCGATGATGCGCGTCTTCGACATTGCTGCGGTAGCGGAAGCGGTAAGGGGCAGGGATATCCTTGTCATCGTCGACAATACCTTTCTCACGCCCTATTACCAGAAACCTTTGCTGCTTGGCGCGGATGTCGTGGTTCACAGCGGGTCTAAATATCTTTCGGGGCACAATGATACGCTTGCCGGAATTTTGTGTATCAAAGGGACAGCACTTGCTGAAAAACTTCGTTTTATCACGAAGACGACCGGGAGTGCGCTCGCACCGTTTGACAGTTTTCTGCTCATTCGCGGTATCAAGACACTGGCAATCCGCATGGATCGTCAGCAGCAGACCGCGATCCGGATCGCGGAATGGCTATCCGAGCAGAAGCAGATCGCAACCGTCAATTATCCCGGATTGCGGACGCATCCTGATTACGAACTTTCAAACCGCCAGGCTTCCGGATTTGGCGCAATGATTTCATTTTCGGTAAAAGATGCCGGGCTGGTCAGCCGAGTGCTTGGACGTGTAAACGTCATTCGGTACGCGGAAAGTCTGGGGGGGACGGAAACCCTCATTACCTATCCGATGCTGCAGACGCATGCGGATATTCCGGAGTCAGAACGTCTCCGAAAAGGCATTGACAATCGGTTGCTGCGCCTTTCGGTCGGGCTTGAATCCACATCGGATCTCATCGCGGATCTTGCGCAGGCGATCGAATCGTTGTAAATATTGATAAGAGGTAGAGCATGAGTGAAAACAGCGGCGCCGCAGAAGCAACGGCGCTTAACAAAAAGGGACTTGACGTAAAGCATCTGGCAATTTTCAGCATTGCTTTTATTACGCCTGTGGCACCTTATTTTATATATGGTAGCGCAATGCAGATATCACAGGGATCCCTCGCGTTCTCCTACTTGGTTGCGGCGATTCTTCTTCTGTTCACGGCGAAGAGCTATTCACTGATGTCACGAACGTTTCCACAGCGCGGCTCAGTGGCTGCCTATGCCGGAAGCGGAATTCATCCTTATGTGGGGTTTGTGACGGGTTGGACCGTTTTGCTGCTTTACATTCTTGTCCCTGCGCTTTTCCTGAAAAGTGTCGCGAGTGTTGCCACCGTAATCCTTCCGGGACCGATCTGGATCGTGCTTATCGTAGTAGCTGCTTTTGTGATCAACATGATCGGCGCGAAGTTTTCTTCCATTTCCGCACTTATATTGATCTGTATTACCATCGCGATTGTCGCGGTTTATATCCTCGTCTGCATCATCGCAGCCGGGAGAGGAACCGGGATGGGCGAGGTCGTGGCTTTGGCTGCGGTAAAGAGTTCCGGCATCAGCCTGAAAACGGTCATCATCGGCGCAGGGGCGGCATCCCTGTCCTTCCTCGGCATTGAGGCGGCTACATTCTATCCGAAGGAGTCGAATAAGCCCGGGAACGCCGGCAAGGCGATCTACGTGTCGATCTTGATTCTCGGTCTGATTTTCTTCTTCCAGTCCTATGCATCCGCGTTGGCGTGGCCAAACTTTACGGAATTGATCGGTCAGGAAAACGCACTCATCCAAATCGGTCGCAAAACCGGGGCGCTCCCAATGGTGGTGCTTTATATCGTAGCAATTTTTATCTCGGCGTTTACCGCTGCGATTGTCGGTCTGGCGGCCGCAGGACGGTTGATCTCCTCGCTCGCGGACAACTGGAAAATATCGACCATGCTACTTTCTATCCGGCGTCCCGGATCTGACACGCCATATGTCTCAATGGCACTTGCCGCTGTTCTGATCGTGGTTTCCGCCATCGTTTTTTCGGGAAATGCGATGATGGAAGGGCTACTGCGTTTTGGCGGCACCTTCGGATTTCTCATGATAAACGCTTCGGTAATCATCCATTTTTACTTTAAGCGAAACAGCAGAAAGATTTTCGGAAGTCTCATTCTACCTGCAATCGGTCTGTTTTTCAGTTTTTTTCTGTTTATCAGTGTGCAACCGAAAGCCTTCGGATTCGGGATATTATGGATGGTCATCGGTACCGTCGTGCTTACCGTCGGACTGGCGGTATCACATCAGGCCGATCCGGTGCAAGGTATGAAGAATGCAGTAGCATTTTGCCGTGATTTGATCAATAGGACAAAAACGCGCGGTGACCGAAAAGAAGGTCGAAAAGTCAGCGATATCGGCACGGAGGCAGCAACGGAAGTTCCGCCGGAAGCATCCGGGCTGAAAGAAAGAATTTATGAACCGTTTCTTCCTTCGTATGCGCCACCGGAAGTTGCGTCACCGGAAGTTCCGGGGGAGCAATTGGTGTTGGATCTCCCGATCGTTCCCGAACCGCTTGAGTCTCCTGTCCTCACCGAAACGCCAAAGGTAAGGAGGGTCAGGAAGGTTAAGAGAGGTCCCGAGACGCTTGCATCGCAGGAATTTCCGGAACCGAAGGAATCCTTCAAACCCTTTGTGCCGTTTGAATCCGAAGTGCCTGTAGGCAGCATGCGTGAAGAAAAAACATTTGATGATGCAATCGATAATTTTTCACAACTCTTTTATGGTGCATTGAATCAGAATGATTCGCCGGATGATTTGGCACTTGAGCCGTACAGCAGCGAACGCGATGCGGATGATTTTGGATTAGACTGATGATCGCGGATATTCTGATCGCACTCATTTTATTGCTTTTTGCATTCTTGGGATTTAAGAACGGTCTTGCAAGAACGCTTGTCCGGCTGATCAGTTGGGTGTTGGCGGTGATCGTTGCGCTCTTGAGCTGCGGATTTCTTGAAAACTACGTGAAGGTGCATACGTTGATTGACGAATACTACTTTGAGAAGGTGCTACGGATTTGCAGTACCTTCTACGAGAAGTATACGAGTGGGATCACCGAGGAACTGCCGGAACCGATCAGTGATACGGTAGATACCGTCGGTGAAAAATTTGTTTCGGAAACCTCGCAACGCATTGCCGGTATTGCATTTGCCATTCTCATCTTTATCATCATTATCCTTTTTGTCAAACTGCTGTTTTTTATCGTCGAACGGCTTTTTTCGAAAAAATACAATGACGGATTTGTCGGTGCCGTTGACGGCATCGTCGGTCTGATCCTGGGATTTGCACAGGGTGCGGTGGTGGTGTTTCTACTGCTGGCGCTCATTCTGCCCTTATCGTATATGATCAACGAGAGCATATACGAGGCGGTACACAATACGATCAGTCATTCGTTCTATGCCGAATATCTTTACAACAATAACCCAATCCTCCGTCTCGCCGGCGGAGAACTGACGGATCTGATGGGCGGTGATCTTCAGGAATTGATCGAAACCAATTCGCCGCCGGAGCCGCCAAAAGGTTGATTATCCAACACGAATATGCGATAATTTCTCAGGATGTGCGCGGTATGTCGCGCAAAATGTGCTCGTGTAGCTCAGGGGATAGAGCACCGCTCTCCTAAAGCGGGTGTCGGACGTTCGAATCGTCTCACGAGCGCCATAATAATATCATTCCGACGCGTTTATTTTTTTGTGGGAAAACTTCATAGAAACAAAAAAATTATTTTACGGGGAAGAAAAAATGAAGAAAGCAAATATTGTAGTTGTCGGCTTAGGCGAGATCGGCGTAGTACATGCGTATGTGGTGGCAGGTATTGAAAACGCTGAGCTCTATGGCGTATGCGACCTCAGTGCCGCACGCGGTAAAGAGGTGGCGCGTACATACGGCGGCAAATATTTCAAGACCGTGGCTGCGATGTGCGCGGATCCCGAAGTGGACGGCGCCATTGTCTGCGTCGGAGATGAACAGCATTTCTCCGTGTGCGCAGAGATCGCGAAGGCAAAAAAAGGTGTATTTGTCGAGAAGCCCATCACGTTTACATCAGCGGAAGGCCTCGAGCTGAAACGCATCTGTGCGGAAGAAGACGTTCTTTTTGGCGTTGCACATACGACCGAGTACATCCATCTGAACAATATCGCACGTTCACAGATTGAGGCGGGCGCGATTGGCGAGATCTCACATGTTGCCATCAAGCATATTGTCGACTGGGACTGCGGACGCGATGTCAGTCCAAGGGCGAAACTCATGTATTATATCGGCGTTCACGATGTATACAGCATTCAGCGCGTGACCGGTCTTCAGATCACGAAGGTTTTCGCAAAGTCCGTCGATAAAATGCTGAAGGGTTATAACGACGCGATTTTGGCAGTATTTACGCTGGAAAACGGGGTGATCGGCACCCTTGAAGTCGGTTGGGATCTGTCACCTGCGCGAGGAATGGATATTCTTGGATTTTCCATCTATGGGGATCAGGGTACCATTATTAAAGATTATGACCGTATGAATGAGGGACTCAAGTTCTTTGGTGCTGACATTCCGGTTCCGCTTGATGTCGGCGTACTTTATGAATCACATGGCAAATTCCATGGTTCGGTGCCGGATGAGGACCGCAATTTCGCTGCGGCTTTAATGGATCGTTCCATTGCAATCGAGTCTGATACGGACATTTCGATTTACTCGGTGAAAGTAATAGAAGCGATCTATAAATCGATCGAATCCGGAAAAGAGGAAACGGTATAAGGCGGCTGGCACGCATAAGCTTGATTTACGGAGGAACGAATGGAAGATTTCAAACTGAGCGACGTGCTTGAACGTTATGTGATTGAGATGCGCCGCGATTTTCACAGACATCCGGAACTGTCGTTGGCGGAGGTGCGGACATCCGGGATCGTCCGCGAAGAACTTGAAAAATTCGGCATTCCCTATGAAATTGTCGGTGATCAGAATGTAATCGGAATTCTTGATTTCGGAGGCGAAGGGAGTCTCGCAATCCGGGCGGATATGGATGCGCTTCCGATTCGAGAAGAGACAGACGTCGCATGGAAAAGCGAAAACGAGGGGATCATGCATGCTTGCGGTCATGATGGTCATACGGCGATTCTCCTCGGAGTCGCAAGGGTTTTGAGCGAACAAAAAGCAGCGCTTGATATCGAGTTGGACGGAAAGGTCTACCTGTGCTTTCAGCAGGCGGAAGAAGCCGCAGGCGGCGCACAACCCATTGTTGAATTTCTGAAGGAAAAAGGCGGTGTGGATCACGCGATTTGTATCCATCTCATGTCTGTTCAGGAATCGGGAACGATCGATATCAGCGAAGGGCTTCGCGCAAACGGCGCATGCCTTTTCCAGGTCGAGATCACAGGCGTGGGCGGACACGGTTCCCAACCGGATCGGGTGGTAAACGTGCTGGAAATCGCTTGCGATGTCTATCAGCATCTTATTAAAATTCCCGTGAATCACCATGATTCAAACCGCCCGTGTGTCGTAAGTCCCTGTACGATCCATGCAGGAAACCGTTTCAATGTGTTTCCGGATAAGGCGTATATTGAAGGGACGATACGGTATTCAAACAGAGGTGATGGGGATGTCCTTCAGAAGAAGGTCACGGAGACTGCCGAAAAAATAGCGGCATTGTATGGCGGAAAGGCGCATGTTACCTTTGAAGCGTTTGCAATGTCACCGATTATCAACGATAAGAAATCGAGCGAGATCGGCGCAGCGGCAGGCAGGGCGGCCGGATTTGAGGTCGTCTGCGGTGCAGGAACTGCCGGTTCTGATAATTTTTGTGAGTTTCTGGATATCGCTCCCGGATTCTATGCCTTGGTCGGTTCAGCGTCAAGCCGTGAAGGTACCTCAGGCGTCCATCATACGGCGAATTTCGATTTGGATGAATCCGTACTCGGAAAGACCGTGCTGTTTTTCTGTGAATGCACGAAGCGTTTTCTGAATAAACAGTAGCAATCTTCCATACACTTGATTATCTTTCCGGATCGTGGTTGAATGGGAATATGAAAAATGATATCGATCGTCAGGGCTTTTTAAACACATCGCCAAAAAAATATTTTGGAACCATTACACTGGTGTTGCTTTGTCTGATCCTCTATGGCGTCGAACGCCTGCTCGGTTGGCCGGGTGATCCCGGCGTATTGCTCGAGATGGGTGCCCGCTATAATCCGGAGATTATAGGCGGCGCGTACTGGCGGTTTATCGTGCCGGTTTTCCTCCATGATGACCTTACGCACATTGTGATGAATATGATTTCTCTGTTTTGGGCGGGGTGCATCGCCGAGTCGATTTATGGACACGTTAAATTCCTGCTCATTTTTTTTGTGAGCGGTCTCTCGGGGAATATTTTCAGTTTTGCTTTTTTACCGGAAGCTTATTCGGTCGGTGCCAGTACCGCCGTCTTCGGGCTTTTCGGTGCTTGCCTCCTCTTGATCATGACCTATAACGGTCGACTGATCACGGGTGCGTCCAGAATTATATTTTACATACTGATCGCAATCAATGTTTTTTTCGTTACGGTGCCGGAACGCGGTATCGATACCATGGGACATGTGGGCGGTCTGATCGGAGGGATTCTCTGTGCTGCAATTTTCACACCGCACGACAGTGCCGTCAAGGTCAATGCGATTTTTAAGGCGGTTATCGGACTTGTGTTATTGCTCATGTGGGTTTATCTGATCAGAAAGGGATGGATGATTCATTGAGTCTTACAAAATACATGGCGGTTATGAATATAATCCTGATTCTGCTCATGGTGGGGCTTTTTGTCTTTGGAAATTTCCCGCTGTTTATTCTCGCCTACATTGTCGTCTTTGTTGTGATTGCCGTCCGGACAATGATCACCCAAGGATTAAAACGTATAAAATTCATCCTGTTGATCGCCTTTCTTGCGACGCTGAGCATACAGATCGTCGCGTGTGCGTTTATCGTTTTTCCAAATTCGGATCCGCCCGAAGCCTGGCATTATGTAAGAAAGGCTTTCGGCGTCCTGCTCCTCTTGCTTCCGATGCTCGTGAGCAGATACATCAGCGTCGGGAAATATGCCAGTTTCTATCTGCCTTCGCTCCAGGACGCGGTCACGATCAGTTTTGCCGAACTGAATTCCGGCAGGGATGCGGTGATGCGCGGGGTCGATATGCTTCATCACGCAGGTAAAAGCTGGTCCATTGAAAATCTGACATCTATGGCGGTCGATCTGCCGCGTTTCGATTCTTTTCGCTATACGAACAACGGTACCCTGACGACCGAATATTTCGAGTTGGTCAACAGTACGATGGATGATCTGGGCATCTATATCATCATCTCAAATACGGGAAGTCCTGCGAGTGAGATCATCTCCGTATTTACCAAGAATCAATTCAATCATGCGTCTCTGTCATTCGACAGAGACCTGAAAACGACCATCAGTTACAACGGCGGAGAACGTGTCTATCCGCCGGGACTCAATGCCGAGATGATCGAATACTTCAATCAGAAATCGGATTCGGCCATTCTTGTTTACCGGTTGCCTTGTTCCGCAGCGCAAAAGCGGCTTATTGCGGAGAAGGTCTCGGAGATCAACCGGGAAGGCAGCGCCTATAATATATTAGGGCTTGTCCACAAGCATTCCTTCAAACCCAATATCATGTTTTGTTCCCAGTTTGTCTACCGGATGCTGCAGTATGCGGATCTCGCATATTTCACAAAAAATGATGGCAGGGTGGCGCCCACGGATCTGATCGAACAGGATTATAAAAAAAAGTTGGAGTTCATCCGTGAGATACGACTGAATTAATTCGGGTCTTCAACTAATTTCTACCACTATGGTATACTGTTTCTATGAAATCAAAACGGCTCATAATCATCTTAGCGATTCTGTGTTTCCTGACAGCGGTCTACATCGGCGTGACGGAAATCAAATACGTCAACGGACATTGGTATTTTTTTAACGCACCGCCTTCGGATGTGCAGACAGGCTGGGTCATCGAGGATGGACAGCGTTATTTTTACGACTTATACGGTCACCCGGTCTCAGACCAAATGAAAATTATCGACCTGAAAACGTATCTGTTTCGTTCGGACGGAACCGTATTTACGGGAGAAAAAGCCGTCGGTGGATTTGTTTACTCCTTTAGCGGGGAAGACGGCGCAATGCAGACGGGCTGGGTGGAACGCGGCGGAAAGCGATATTTCTACGATGCATTCGGTCGCAAGGTCATGGGACGACAGCACGGTGCAGACGGAAATATCTATTTGTTCGGAGCAGACGGCGCTGCGCTTGAAGGGCAGATTCAGGACGGCTCAAATTATTATTATTTTGAGCCCGATCTTGGTCGCCTGTATAACACGGAGCGGGAAGTGGACGGAAA
>JAISKP010000215.1 GCA_031260885.1 Eubacteriales Family XIII. Incertae Sedis bacterium | reverse complement strand
CGAATCATTGGGAAAAAATATTTCATTTAAAGCCTCCAAAATTATATGCAAAAGGCGACGTGATCATTTCTCAGGGAGAAGACAACCAAAACATTTTTTATATCGACAGGGGTCTGGTTGAATATACTTACACTGACAAAACCGGGGCTGAAAATTTGATTGAAGTCCTTGGCGAAGGCAATATGCTGAATCTGCAGCCGGTCTTCGGGAAAAATCCTTCCATCGCAACATTTTTTGCATTGACGGATTCCAAACTGTACGCATTGAGCGCCACGGAAGTCAGGGAACATATGATGAAAGATAAGTTTTTGGTCGAAGAGCTATTGGAGGAGATGGCTATCGTGATCGGCGGCCTCAATCGGCAGACTTGCATCAGTGCGGAAAAGTCAAACAGTAGATTGCTGCAAATCCTTTTTATGCTTGCGGAAAACAAGCTTCGCAAAAATCCCGATATCGATCACGTGAGGATCAGGCTTTCTCAGGACGACCTCGCACGAATCACCAGGCTTACAAGGGTTACGGTTTCAAAGATTTTGTCCGATTTGCGTCACAAGTCGATCATTGAAACCGATTATGGAGAGATCGTGATCATGGATATGGAGACATTGCGAGAGCTTTCGACCAGCGCCGAATACTAGTGCTTTTTTTGACATAAATACAATAAAAAAATATTTTTTAGATTGTATTCCGTTTTACATTCACAGCCTTCCCCCTATGCTTTAATGAGCATGTCAAAATGATTTGGAAAAATCATAGGAGAGAAGGGAGGAACCATGAAAGGTAAAATTGGTCTCGAAGAACATTTTGCGATTCCTGAGACGCTTGGAGATTCGGAGCGCTATTTTCCGAAAGAGGTTTGGCCAAAGTTTTCCGCCAGAATCCTGGATCTTATGAAAGTCAGGCTCGATGAAATGGACGAGTTTGGCATGGATATGATGATCCTGTCGTTGAATTCTCCTGCGGTCCAGGCAATTCACAATCCGGCACGCGCCGTAGAGGTCGCAAAAATCGCAAATGATACCATGGTCGACGCGATCGCACGCAACCCCAAGCGGTTTAGAGGTTTTGCCGCGCTGCCAATGCAAGATGTCGATGCCGCAATTAAAGAAATGTATCGGGCTGTTCAGGAGCTGGGAGCGGTCGGTGTGCTTGTCAATGGCTATTCACAAATCGGAAACGAAGATACTTATAAGTATCTCGATGATCCGATCTATGAACCGTTCTGGACAGAAGTCGAAAAACTCGACGTCCCGTTTTACATGCACCCAAGGGATGCTATGCCGTGCAATACGCATGCGGTGGACGGTCATCCGTGGCTTGTAGGCGCGGCCTGGACCTTCGGCGTCGAGACGGCCACGCATACGCTTCGCCTTTTGTGCAGCGGCTTGTTTGACAAACACCCAAATCTAAAATACATCCTTGGGCATCTCGGAGAGACGTTGCCGTTTTGCATCTGGCGTACACAAAGCCGCATCGCGCGCGAACAGCGCGGCATTCCGGCAAAGCGGCCGTTGTACGAATACATGTCTGAAAATATGTGGTTCACGACCAGCGGTCAGTTTCGGACACCCGCACTTTGGAATACGATTGCCGAATTTGGTTCGAGCAGGATCCTCTTTGCAACGGATTTTCCGTTTGAGGAGGTCAGCGAGGCATGCACTTGGTTTGACAACTGTACTCTGGGCGATACGGACAAGAACCTGATCGGTCGTCAAAACAGCATAGAACTGTTCCATTTGACAGATCTTTAGTAAGCGTATATTTGCATTCATCACAGAGAGAGAAAGGAAAAAGGACCATGTTTAAGAACAAACGCACCACTTCGTTATTGCTGGCTCTGTTGGTTGTCGCTCTGGTAGCGCTCACGGGTTGCGGCGGCGGCACGAATGCTCCCGCAGCAGCGCCCGACACAGGCAGCGCTCCGGACGCTGCGGCACCGGCTGAGACGCCGCAAGCGCCCGCCGCGCCTGCAGAAGATGTTGATTTTGGCGATCCGGTAGCGCTCACGCTCGGGCATCCCTATCCCACTTCTGACTATCGTGCCGTAGCGATGGACTTCTTTGCGGCACAGGCCTCAGAGCTGTCCGGCGGCAATATCACCGTCACGACATTCCCGTCCCAGGGATTGACGACTTCGCAGGACGCGATGAAGTCTGTCGGGAGCGGCGTTGCGGATATGGCATCCGGTGCATTCTCATTTAATGTATCCGAAGTGCCCGCGCTTGCCCCGCTCGACATTCAGGGCATTTACGATCCTGATTATTTCTGGGAAACCTATGAGATCATCAAGCCTACATTGGACGAGATCCTCGCCACTCAAAATCAGATGGCGCTCATCATGTTTGATGAGTCTGATTCTGTCTTCTACCTGGGAAAGGGAAACGCGAAGGAAGTCCATTCCCCTGCCGATATCAAAGGTCTGCGTCTTCGTGACCACGGTATGTGGATCGGAAAATCCATCACCGCGTGGGGCGCAGCGCCCATGACCATCATGCCTGCAGATTTGAATGTTGCGCTTGACAGAGGTACGGTCGACGGCGGTTACACCGGTTGGGGTTTTGCGAACTCATACCGCGTTTTCGAATCCGCACCCTATATCACATTCACCAAGATCGCGAAGTCCACATGGGCTCCGGTGACGATCAACCTTGATCGGTGGAATTCGCTCAGCAAGCCGCAGCAGGATGTCATTCTTGAGGCAGCGGCAGCGGCCGAAGCCAAGGCAAACGAATTGCTCGATGCTGATCTGGCAAGATTCACGGCGGATGTGGAAGCTGCCGGCGGTTCAATTTATCATATGACGCCAGAAGAAAATCAGGTCTTTGTGGACGCAACCAAGCCCCTCATTGAGGAAGCCCGTGCCGCCTCCGGAGATCTCGGCAACAAGCTGATCGACGCCTTCTTGACGGCACCGTCAAATTATCGGGATTAGTCGATTTGTGAATGAATCGTCTCAAGACAGGACTGGCCGGGAGACTATGATCTCTCGGCTATCCGTGTCCCTTTAAGGAGGTGTCCTTTTATGTTTTTGAAAAAATTCAATAAAATATGCGGGTACATTGCGGGGGCACTGGTATTGATTGCTGCTTTGGTCATCATTTATGATGTTATATCCCGATACGCTTTCAATGCGCCTTCGTTATATGCACCATACATTTCTGCTTTTCTGATCTTGGGGTCGGCCTTTATCGGGACGGCGTATGCCATGCAGTCTGGCGGTCATGTATATGTTGAAATTTTCGTTGATAAATTAAAACCGCTTCCTCGCAAAATTTGTTTCACGATTGGCTATGTGATGTCCCTCGTCTTTGTAGGGGCGCTGACAAGAGCATGCTGGCAATTTTCACTCAAAGCAGTGGATGCGGGCTGGAGAGCACAAGGCAATCTGCCCATTCCTTCGGTAATTCTCTACGGCATCATGACCTTTGGCGCAGCGGTGCTGTTCATCACGATCATCTACAAGATGATTCAGATGTGGAGAGGAAAAGAGGAGGAAGAGTCATGAGCACAATTGGCTTGCTGGTTATTCTTTTTGTTATCCTGATCATCATTTTATTTCTGGGTACGCCTATCGCACTCGGCATCGGTTTTCTTGGTGTTGCCGGCATCCTGCTTTTTCTGACGCCCAATTTGCTGGATCAACTGACCCTGATCACCTACAACCAGTCCACGAGTGTGACGACGCTGATGATTCCGCTATTTGTCTTGATGGCCGAATTTCTCGCCAATTCCAATATGGCAGGCGATTTGTTTGAGGTGATCAGCCGTCGGATGCGAAAGCTGCCGGCAAATCTGGCTGTTGCGAGCGTTGTGACGAGTGCGCTGTTTTCCGCTCTCTGCGGATCGGCGCCGGCTACGGCGGTGACCAT
>JAISKP010000202.1 GCA_031260885.1 Eubacteriales Family XIII. Incertae Sedis bacterium | reverse complement strand
GGTGAATACCATCGACATCGTTGACGCTGCCTGCCCGGAGTATGAGTTCTGGGAACTCTGCCGGGAGATGAACCTGCTTGATGTGGACGAGGATGTGCTCTTTCGTCCGTTTAACACGCTTTCGAACGGGGAACAGACCAAGACGCTGATGGCGGCACTCTTCGCCGGACACAATCACTTTCTGCTGCTCGACGAGCCGACGAATCACTTGGATCAGTCCGGCAAGGAAGTCGTCACGCGCTACCTCGCGTCGAAAAAGGGGTTCATACTCGTTTCACATGACAGGGCTTTGCTCGACGCCGTGACTGACCACACCCTGTCGATAAACAAGACGAACATCGAGGTCATAAACGGCGGATTTTCAGTCTGGCTCGAAAACAAAGAGCGGCGCGACCGCTTTGAAGCGGATGAAAACGAAAAACTGAAAAAGGACGTCGTGCGTTTGAGCGAAGCCGCCCGACGTACGGCGAACTGGTCGGACAGGGTAGAGGCGACGAAGATCGGTCAGGGGCCGGTCGACAGGGGCAATATCGGTCACAAGAGCGCAAAGATGATGAAGAAGGCAAAGTCGGCGCAGTCGAGGCGCGAAAAAGCACTGAACGATAAATCGCAGCTGCTGAAAGATGTCGAATCGGTCGGAAACCTGAAGCTGTCGCCGCTGGCATACCGCAGCGAGGTGCTCGCAGAGATATTAGACTTGTCCATTACATACGATGACAGGAGACTCTTCACGGATTTCAACATGACCATAAAAAGAGGGGCGAGAACCTGCCTTTCCGGCGGGAACGGCTCCGGCAAATCCAGCATACTGAAGCTGCTCGTTGGAGAAGAAATCCCCCATGCCGGTACGGTAAGGAAGGGCAGCGGGCTGATTATTTCCTATGTACAGCAGGACGCGTCGGAGATCAGCGGCAGTGCAAAGACGTTTGCGGATGCGGCGAATATCGACTATACGCTGTTTCTTTCGATTCTGATTAACCTGGGCTTTGAACGCATCCAGTTCGAAAAAGATCTGAGCGATCTGAGTGAAGGGCAAAAAAAGAAAGTGCTGATCGCCGGAAGTCTCGCCACTTCGGCGCACCTGTACATATGGGATGAACCGCTCAACTACATAGACATCCAATCCCGAATGCAGATAGAAACACTGTTACTGGATTACAAACCCACCATGCTGTTTGTAGAACACGATGCCGTGTTCGTAGAAAAAGTAGCCACGGAAAAGGTATCGGTGATTTCTGCGTAATTACATACGCTTCTTCATCTCGCGTTTATTGGCATACATGTTGCGGTCGGCTTCGTAGATCAGTCCGTCCATGCCTGTTTCGTCGAGGCTTGACACGATGTAACCTGAGGCGAAGCTGATGCATTCGATTTCATTGACCTGAATGGAGTTAAACGCAGTGATCTGTTCATTGACCTTGTCTAAGTATTCCTCCACTTTATGGGCGTTCTCCCCTTCGAATACCGCGAGGAACTCATCTCCGCCGTAACGTCCGATAAAACCGTATTCTGTCGCGACTTCCCGTAGGACCTCTGCGAATTTCGCGATGATCTTATCACCGCCCTGATGTCCGAGGAAGTCATTGGCGAGTTTTAGATTATTCATATCAAACATGATGACTGCAATTTCTTCGTTCGTAGGCTGCTCCTTGATCGCGTTGATCTTTCGTTCACAGCTTGCCCTGTTCTCCATCTTCGTCAGCGGATCGACGTAGGCTACCTGACCGAGCATGTCCGCGCGGCGTCTGACCGCTCTGCTCCTGAGCATAAAGAAGAGGAATCCAAGGATCATCAGGACAAAGATGGTGTCAACGCTGATCAGGATGCGGGTCGTTTGATTGACCTGTGACTCCGAATAGGCTTCCGCCGCAAACACCGTATCATTGGCCATCTTGAAATACTCTTCACTCAATGCGTAGAGTTCTATGGGGTCTTCCCCTCCGCGCACCTGATCGATCTCGTTTTTGAGCGCTCCCCATTTGGCGATCAAAGCTTCGACCATCTGACTGTGTGTGACATCCGGAAGCGCAATTAAATTTTTTGTCTCTTCTTTTACTTCTTCGGTCGCCCCCTGTATCGCCCCTTCACCGGTGTCAAGCGCGTGCAGGATGGAGTCAAGTCTTGCCCTTAATGCGTCACGCGCCGCCTCGTCTACGCCGCCCGCATACGCATTTTGCAACTCCATCTTCATGAGCTTTTGCGTGGCGCCCCGGACGATGCCGTCGTAGTTTACGACGCGCGCGTTGCCCTGAAGCTGTTTGATCGATGAAAACGAAAAGATACTTACGATAAGGAAGAGGATGATGCTGATACCGATGATGATGAACTCTCTGTTTGCATTGATTTTCTTCATTTTACCCTATATACTCCCTTGTTCCCGGCGACATTTCCCTATTATTCTTTATATTTTAACGCAATAGCGATCCCATAACCCTGTAAGCCTCGTTGAAGTCGATCGGCTTGCCGACATGGGCGTTCATGCCCGCATCATAGGCGCGTTTGACGTCATCCCGCATGACGTTCGCCGTCACCGCAACGATCTTGATCGATTCCGCATCTTCGCGACCGCTGTTTCTGATCGCCACCGTCGAATCACAACCGTTCATGACCGGCATCTGCATATCCATAAAGATCATATCATAGTAACCCACCGGTGACTGCATATATTTGTCGAACGCTTCCTTGCCGTCGGCCGCAGTTTCCATCTCAATGCCTGTTTCCTTTAAGAGTTCGAGCGCGATGATCAGGTTGATCTCTATGTCGTCCACGATCAGCAGGTGTTTATCACTCAGGTCCGGTGTGTAGTCCTCATTGTTCCCGCTGTCAGCGCCGTCTGCGCTTTCCTGCGAATTAACGCGTATCGTGAAACTGAAAGTGCTGCCTTCTCCGGGCGTGCTTTCAAGATCGATCTCACCGCCCATTTTTTCAACGATACTCTTGGAGATGACGAGTCCGAGACCCGTGCCGCCGTATTTCTTCGTCGTGCCTGCATTTGCCTGCACGAAAGCAGTAAAAAGCTTCTTCGCCTGTTCCGGCTCAATGCCGATGCCCGTATCGCTGACGGAGAAGGAATAGACGCTTTCGCCGTTTAGATACATGATCTCACCGACTTCAAGATCGATCCTGCCGCCGGCGTCCGTAAACTTGACCGCATTCGAAATAAGATTGATGAGGACCTGATTCAGACGAAGGGCATCTGAAAAGATGCCGTCGTGCCGGATATTTTTCAATGAAAGATTAAGCGTGATATTTTTTTCTTCCACCTTACTCCGAAACATCTCGATGATGAAATCCATATCTTTTGAAAGCGAAAACAGTTCATCTTCGAGAAGCAGTTTGCCGGATTCGATCTTTGAAAAATCGAGGATGTCGTTGATTACGCCGATGAGGTGCTTTGAATTGTCTTCGATTTTCTGGAGGCAGAAATCAATCCGCTCACGATCCTCTGCGTTCTTTGCGATCTCCGTCATACCGATAATAGCGCTCATCGGCGTTCGGATCTCGTGACTCATGTTGGACAGGAAGTCGTTTTTTGCATGACTCATACGCTCCATGTTGACCATCATGGTGTTCAGACTGCGTTCAATGTCAGCCAATGCGTCGGTTTCTTCAACGACGATGCGTTCATCAAGATGGCCCGCTGCGGCGCGAGCAAG
>JAISKP010000016.1 GCA_031260885.1 Eubacteriales Family XIII. Incertae Sedis bacterium | reverse complement strand
GGATTTCATCGCGCAATTTCTTATCGTCCGGCACGATGAATCCAAAGTGCTTATTGCGGTCAAATGTTCCGACGATTTCTTCGGTCGCCCGCTTCAGAATGCCGTCGACACGCCCTTTCTGTTTGTCGTCGCGCCGCAGATCCGGCAGCACGACCACATCCACGACGTCGCCATGCATCGCACCGTTCATATCCCGCCCCGAGACGAAAATATCCTTGCCGCCTTCTTCCGGCGTCACGAAGCCGTAGCCGTGGCGGGTTACGCTTATCACGCCTGAAATCCGATGCGTCTGCAGTCGCTTCAAGGTTTTCGGCTTGGTATGATTTCTTTTTTTGTGATAATTCTTGCTCATAATTTTATTTAACCACAAATTAATGGAAAATTCAACCTTAATGGAAAAATCAAGGAGTATCAGGAAAAATATGGATTGACAGTTAAAAACAATAATGGTAATATATTGAATACAAAAAGGGCAACTGTACGCATCCGGGCGTGCAGATCGAAACCTTCAGAAACGGGAGCAGTACATCGATGAACGCAAGAAACGATCGGGCGCACAAGCGTCTGGGCAGAGACGGCGAAGCCGCAGCGGCTGCGTATCTCACGCGGAACGGCTACCGCATCATCGCAGAAAATTACAGATGCAAAATCGGCGAGATCGATCTGATCGCCAAAAAAGGCAACACGATCTGCTTCGTGGAGGTGAAAAGCAGACGGAATCTGTCCTACGGCAGACCGTGCGAATCGGTCGGCGTGAAAAAGCAGCAGCACATCCGCCGCACGGCGTCGTATTTTTTGATGAAGGAATGGAAAGGGCTCGGTGCGGACTGTTCGACCGGCTTCCGCTTCGACGTCGCGGAAGTGATCTTCGGCGAGACCGGTGCGGAAACGGCACAGATCGACTATATAGAGGACGCATTCAGGTAGCGCATAAACGTACGTCCTTCCTGTCGCTTGGCGCATCCTTCGTGCGTCAGCAGAAACAGAGGTGAAAATGAACGAATTGATAAAAACCGTAACGATGGGCGATACGCAGTATCCGCCGCTGCTGAGAACGATCCCGGATCCGCCGGAGGTGCTGTACTATATCGGCGATCTTTCGATCGCATCGCGCAGAGCCGTCGCCATAGTCGGATCGCGGCACGCCTCCGAATACGGTAAGTGGGCGTCCTACAATGCCGCAAAGCGTCTTTCCGAAAGCGGCGTCGTGGTGGTGAGCGGCATGGCCGAAGGCTGCGACTCGTTCGCGCATCAGGGCGCGCTCGAAGGAAACACACCGACGATCGCGGTACTTGGCTGCGGCCCCGATATCTGCTATCCGCGTTCGGCGGCGCGGTTGAGAGAAAAAATTCTGTATGGCGGTCTGCTCCTGTCGGAGTATCCGCCAGGAACCCGCCCCGCCTTGTTTACCTTCCCCGCCCGCAACCGGATCATCAGCGGTCTGAGCGCCGCAACGATCGTCGCGGAAGCCGGCATCTCCAGTGGAAGCTTGATTACCGCGGAGCGCGCGGCAGAGCAAGGCCGAGAAGTCTACGCCATTCCCGGAAATATCAACAGAAAAAACAGCGTCGGCGCGAATAAGCTGATTCGGGACGGCGCGAAGCCTTTGGTTCTCTTAAGCGACATTCTGGAAGACATGGGCATCTCCTGGACGGCGGATGAAACGGACAAAGCTGAACTGAGTGAAGATGAGCGGCGCGTCTTTAAAGTCGTACGCGAGAACGGCGAACTGTCCATCGAAGATGTTGCGATTCTGACCAAAATGCCGATCAGTACCGTGACCGCGATCGTGACGATATTGGAGATGAAAGGGCGGATATCCTTTTATTCGGGTAAAATAATAATCATACATTAGCCGAAATCGCGACAATTTATGTACATTATATATAATAATTTTTTTGCACATTGACAATCGATCAAAATCATGTTTGAATGGAAAAGAAAATCTTATGAAACGGAGCAGTATATGGCAAACACAAAAGAATCAAAGACCCTCGTGATCGTGGAATCCCCTTCACAGGCGAAGACGATCGGAAAGTTTTTAGGTAAAAAATACACAGTCGTCGCATCGGTAGGGCACGTAAGGGATCTCCCCAAAAGCAAGCTCGGGATCGAAAAAGAGAACAACTTTGAACCCAGTTATATCAACATCCGCGGGAAGGGCGACGTCCTCCGGGAACTGAAAAAAGAAGCGAAAACCGCCGACAAGATCTATCTCGCAACGGACCCGGATCGCGAAGGCGAAGCCATCTCGTGGCACATTGCGCACATCCTTGATCTCGACCGCACGGAAAAGAGCCGGATCGAATTCAACGAAATCACAAAGGAAGCGATCGTAAATGCGGTGAAACACCCGCGTGTGATCGATCAGAATTTGGTTGACGCCCAGCAGGCACGCCGCGTGCTTGACCGTCTCGTCGGCTATGAGATCAGCCCGCTGCTTTGGCGGAAGATCAGAAGGGGGCTCTCTGCGGGACGCGTTCAGTCCGCAGCGCTCAAGATCATCTGCGACCGGGAAAAGGAAATTCTGGCGTTTGTCCCGAAGGAATTCTGGAATATCTCGCTGCAGCTCCAGAAAAAGAGCGGCGAGAAGAAGGTCTTCACAGCGAAGCTCTTTGAAAAGGATGGCAAAAAAATAACGATCGACGATAAGCAGGCGGCGGATGCCGTCCTCGCCGATCTCGCAAAGGGCGGTTATCAGGTCACGCGCGTGGATAAAAAGGAACGCATCAAAAGACCGTTTGCGCCGTTCACGACCAGCAGCCTCCAGCAGGACGCTTCGGTCAAGCTCGGCTTCTTTACGAAGCGGACGATGTCAGTCGCGCAGCAGCTCTACGAGGGCGTTGCCGTAAAAGGTCATGGGACTCACGGTCTTATTTCGTACATCCGGACGGACTCCGTCCGCATCTCCGCCGAAGCGGAAGCCATGGTGAAAAAGTACATCACAGAAAACTACTCCGAGCAGTATCTCGGAAACAACACCTATTCGAATAAGAAAAAGGACGTTCAGGATGCGCATGAGGCGATCCGCCCGTCGGACGTGAACCTGCATCCGGACGACATCAAGGATTCGCTGACGCCCGATCAGTACAAGCTTTACAAGTTGATCTGGTCGAGATTTGTGGCGAGCCGCATGGCGGCTGCCGTCTACGACGCGGTCAGCGCGGATATCACAAACGGCGATTACATGTTCCGCGCGACCGGTTCCAAGTTGCAATTCAGCGGATTCCTATCCGTGTATCAAACGTCGTCGGATGAAGACGACGAAGGGAAGATGCTCCCGGAGCTGAACGAGGGTGAAGAACTGGACGCGAAGGATATCCTGAGCGAACAGAGTTTCACGCAGCCGCCCCCAAGGTTTACGGAGGCCAGCCTCGTCAAGGAACTCGAGGAAAAGGACATCGGCAGACCCAGCACCTACGTGCCGATCATCGCGACGCTGACCGACCGCAAATACGTTTTGCGCGAGAAGAAGACGCTGAAGCCGACGGATCTCGGGTTTGTCGTCACGGATCTGATGGAGAAGTACTTCAAGGAGATCGTCGACGCGGGCTTTACCGCCGCGATGGAGGACAAGCTCGATGACGTCGAGGTGAAGGGGACAGACTGGAAAGCGGTCGTCAGCGATTTCTACGGGATTTTAGACAAAGAGCTTCAGATCGCGGACAAGGAAATCGAAAAGATCCAGATGGTGGACGAGGTGACGGACGAAATCTGTGAACTCTGCGGCAAGCCGATGGTCATCAAACACGGACGGTTCGGCGAATTCCTCGCCTGCTCCGGCTATCCGGACTGCAAGAACACGAAGCCCATCATCAAATCGCTCGGCGTGAAGTGCCCCGTCTGCGGGAAGGACATCGTCGCGCGCAAGAGCCGGAAGGGTCGGCTGTTCTACGGCTGCAGCGGCTATCCGGACTGCACGCAGATCTACTGGAACAAGCCCATTGACAGGAAGTGTCCCACCTGCGGCGCACTGCTTTCGGAGAAAAAGACGAAGACCGGCACGATCGCCTGCACAAACCCCGACTGCGGATACACGGAGTAGGAAGATGAACGCCATGAGAACATTTGTTCAGGGGGGGGGCAACTTCTAAGCCTTCATAAAACCCGACATATCAACATTTCGTTATCAAAGAACGAACGACTGTGATCTCGATCACAACCGTCCGTTCTTTATTTTTTTATGTGATTGAAAATCGTTTGGGAATCGTTTGAAAATCGTTTGGGAATGAGGAGGTTGCATATGTATTGTAAAAACTGTGGAAAAGAACTGACGGATGACAGTAAGTTCTGCCCCGGTTGCGGTGCGGTGCAGGAAGTGGGAGAACAGACGCCGTTCGCTCCGGTGGAGGATTCTCAGTTTCAAACAACACCTGCATGGACGGGGAAGCATGGTTCTGAGGATCCCCTCGAAAATCTTCCAAATCAGGAGACAAAAGCGATTACGAAACTGAGGGGCCGCAATTTGCTGTTGATTGCCGGGATTCTTGCGATCATTGTTCCACCATTTTTTCTTTACAGGCTTGGTTTTTACACATATACAATCTTACAATTATTAGCTTACGCAATATTTATCTCAGCCGGCATATTCGGAATCATCTTTCGCAATAAACCTGAAAAAACAAAGCTGCTTGTGATGATCGGATTGATATTAATTGCGATATGCATTGTCCATGCGTTAATGATCCTCGTTGTTTTTGCTTCGTATGACATTAGTCCGTTTTGGAGAATAGGATGGGCTACCGGATATCGCTTTATCATTTCTGCCCTATACCTTTTCGGTGCGCTTCAAAACAAAAAACCGCCGATAATCATTGAAAAATCGAACGCATACGCACAATCCGGCATTTCATCAAATCCACTGGACAGAAAATCGGGCGGGTATGCCGTGCTGGGATTCTTCTTCCCCGTTGTGGGTTTGATCCTGTTTCTCGTTTGGAAAGACGCCGCCTTTCCGCTGCGTGCAAGATCTGCCGGAAAAGGTGCGCTCATCAGCGTGATCATCGGAGCAGCACTCTCCTTGGTGGCAGGCATCATCATCGTAGTAATAGGAATATTATAGAAGACAGAAGCGGAGGTCTCGACATAGACATGGACATAATAGGACATAATAGAGGACATAATAGGGACGGTTCATCGTGTCTTATACTGCTTGCGGAAGCCTGAGATCCATTCTCAGGCTTCCTTTCAAATATTCAAACGATTAGACGCAATAGGGATGGTTCATCGTGTCCTATACTGCTTGCGGAAGTCTGAAATCGATGCTCAGGCTTCCGTTAAACTCCAATGATACATTCACAAAGAGAGCGCGTTAGCGCTACCGGGTTGGCATCTGTGTGCGGAAAATGACGGCGGTACGAGAAATATTCAATAAATCGAAGATGAAACTCGTACCGCCGCAAATTTGCGCAGAAAAAGGGGCATTTTTTTACGGAATATTTCGGCGGTACGAGAAATATTCAATAAGTCGAAGATAAAACTCGTACCGCCGTCAATTTGCGCAGAAAAAGAGGCCTTTTTTTACGGAATATTTCGGCGGTACGAGAAATATTCAATAAATCGGAGATGAAACTCGTACCGCCGCAAATTCAGACAAAAAAACAGGCGTTTTTACGTCCAAAATAACAGCAGTACGAGAATCTTGCAATGAGCGAAGCAGCGGTCTCAACTCTGCTTGTAAAGTTGCAATATTCGTCATTTGAGAATATAATAAAAACAAGAAAAATCTTACTTCCAAGATGATACGGAAAAGGTGGTCAAACATGGAACTTGCAAAAATCACAACGCGCGGGCAACTCACGCTGCCGATCGCCATACGAAAAAAACTGAACGTCCAAGTGGGCAGTAAAGTTGTTTTTCTCGAGGACAAAGGGCGTATCATTATCGAGAACGCCGGAATGCTCGCGCTGAAAGAGGCGCGTGAAGGTATGGCGGGCGTGGCGGAAAGTCTTGGCGTCAAAGACGAGCAAGATGTCGCTGACATGATTAAAGACATTCGAAAAGAAAAGAGAGTTGCCAAATAAATGCGAATTATGGTGGACACAAATATATTGGTTTCTGCGATTTTGCTTGATAGCAAAAAATTATGGGATATGTTCGAATGTATTTTCGCAAAGCACACGCTCGTTATCGCATCGTATACAGCCGATGAATTGTTAGATGTAGCTGAACGTAAATTTCCGGAGCGTATCTCGGTGATCGACCGTGTACTCGAGCAAATGCCTTACGAGTTGGTATACACTTCGCATGAAATCGAACCGGGACTATTTGAGATAAGAGATCCGGATGATTATCCGGTACTATATACGGCCATTAAAGAAGATGTTGATATCCTCATCTCAAACGACCGTGACTTACTGAGCGTTGAAATTGAAGCGCCGGAAATCATATCCGCACACGATTTTAT
>JAISKP010000153.1 GCA_031260885.1 Eubacteriales Family XIII. Incertae Sedis bacterium | reverse complement strand
CTTCCGCGGAATCCTGCGGCGCATCTACGAGGCAACCGCGGCTGAGCGTCCAAAAATCGTTGATGGAGTTCTTGTAGGTGAGCGGACGACCTTCGTACTTTTCGCGTTCACGCATCTTTTCGTCATTGTATTTGCGCACTTCATCCGGAATCGGTACATTGCCGTAATCGATGTAGCGGCAGGCGCCCTGCATGTCGCGTGCACCGAGCGAAAGGTCGCGCACATTGATGTTGATGGAGAACGGAGAATCGAGTACACCCGCGTCGAGCGCTTTAACCACGCCGACCGCGAGGTCGCCGTCACCCATGTCGATGACCTTGTCGATGATCGCGCTGACAGCCAGCTCGGTCATGCGCTTCTCCTGCGCGATCTCGGCGGAGGTGTAGTCGAGATTTTGCTGACGAACGACGTTGAATATCCAGTTCGCGCTGCGGTAGGTTTGCTTATGTGCTTCGAGGCTCGGGACGCCGAGGGCTTCATCGACGGTCTTGACGGAGCAGGCATCCAGCGGTGCGAGTGCGGCGACCATGGCGATATAGTCGATATAGCCAAAGGCAAATCCGAGGTCTTGCGGGAAAGGGAAGAGCGATGACTGGTTTCCGATAATGCCGGCAAGGGTTGTATCCTTGTAGCCAAACAGATCGAGGTACTTGCGAAACAGTCTGGGCATCGCCCGAATATCCGCAATGTCCTGACTGAGGTTCCCCTGGAAGTTCGCCAGTGGGACGATGCTCTTTACGCCCTGTTCCGCAGAGGTAAGCGCCTCGATGATCTGGGTTGCGATGTTGACATACAGCGGGATGACACCGTTCGGAAGCCATCCGTGCGTATCTGAACTGAGGATCACATCATGATCGGCATACCAACCGATGAGCCGCCCGAGGTACTGCGCCGTCTCGATGCACGCTTCGACGGAACAAGATTTGTCGTAACTGCCGAGCCAACCGAAAAAGCTGTTTGGCATTGCGGTCATTCCTGATGCAAACGCGACTTCAGCGACAAAGCTGTTGCCGATGCGCGAAGAACGCGCATCGAAGGCACCAATGCAAGATTCAACGACTTTACGGGTGGTTTTGACGCCGTGGTTGATGATCGGATAGCCGTTCAGTTTCATCTGCCCTGTTCGAATGGATTCTTCGAGTGCGGTCTGTGCTTTGTCGAGTTGCAGATTTCGCGTATAGGAATCGGTCGTAAACGGAAAAAGTTCCACCCCGACCGCATTGAGTCCCTTGAGCAGTTCGATCTCCTTTTCGGCGATCGGCACACCGGAGCGCGGGAACAATCCGAGCTGTCCATCGTCATGGTACTTTGAGAGTCTTTTTTTGAAATTCTTATGATCCGGAAGACCTTTCTGGTATGCTACCACTTCTTCAAGGTCGATCTCCGCAGCAACCTTCGGCCAACGTGAAAGCACCCCGGGACGGAGATCGTTCAGGAATGTAGTCTCGTCGATGCGTTTATGCCGTACCTTCATCGTGGATATCTCCCATTGAAGCTGAGATTCGTTGTCATTGCGTGTCCGACGCGTATTCGTACAGATCATTATACCGCATCCTGGATCCATTCTGGGATGCGGTCTTCTATTTTGATATCTCGCAGTTTAAGCCAAACGACTCAAACATGTTTTTTACACGTTCGAGATCTTCAGGTGAATTTTCGCGGAGTTCCGAAAGGGGGTAGGTTTTTCCGATCATGGCATATTTGCTTTCACCGTATCTGTGATAGGGCAGAATGTGAATGGTCATCTCCGGATTCAGATCCGTGATAAACTGTGCCATGGCGGTTAGATTTTCTGCCGTGTCGTTGTAGTCCGGAATCAGCGGAAACCGGATTACGACCCGAACACCGCTTTTCGCAGCGATCGAGAGATTTTTTAAAATAACATCATTTGAAATCCCGATTGCTTCCTGATGCTTTTCAGGATCCATATGCTTCAGGTCGAAATAAACGAGATCACTGTGTTCGAGAATTTTAAGAAGTCCTTCTTCAGAACCGTAACCGGAAGTGTCGGCATTTGTATGATAGCCCGCTTCGTGACATTTTTTAAATAATGCGGCTACGAAATCCGCCTGACCGAGAATTTCGCCGCCGGAAGCAGTGACGCCGCCGTCGGACGTCTCATAATAGACATCATCGCGCTTAATGGTCTTAAAGACTTCCTCGATCGTCATCTCCTTGCCGGAAATCTGCAGCGCTTCAGCCGTGCATGTTTTGACGCAATCTCCGCAACAGGCGCAGCGTTCGCGGTCGACCTGTATGCCGCCTGCGCCAAGCGTGAGGGCTTTATTCGGGCACGCATCGACACATGCCCCGCATTTTACACAGGATGTGTAGCGGTATGTCAGTTCCGGTTTGGCGTTTTGTGATTCCGGGTTTGAACACCAAAGGCAACGAAGGGGACACCCCTTCATAAAGACGGTGGTCCGGATACCCGGACCGTCGTCTATGCTGTACCGCTGGATGTTGAAAACTGTTCCTTGGATATCGCTCATATTCCCTCCGATTTAAGTAAAATATCCGGTCACCGCAAGGCGACCGGATAGATAGAACCGATCAACTACATGATCTCATGCATGGTGCGATTGACGATCTCGCTCTGCAGGGCAGGGGGAAGATCGATGAAATACGCGCTGTAACCACCGACACGGACGAGCAGGTTCTTGTGATTTTCGGGATGCTGCTGCGCATCGAGAAGCTCTTCCTTGCTGTGAATGTTGAACTGCAGATGCCAACCGTTACGTTTGTTGAAAGCTTTTACGAGGGCACCGAGCCTGTCGAGTTTTTCCGGCGAAGTCAACAGCGCTTTGGAGAATTTCATATTCATGGCGAATCCGGCGTACGGTTTTGCATAATCACCGCGCGTCGCAGAGTTGATCGCCGCCGTAGGACCGTTTACATCCATGCCGGGCATAACGGAGCAGGCGGCGTCGTTGGTCGGTGAACCGGCCAGAC
>JAISKP010000137.1 GCA_031260885.1 Eubacteriales Family XIII. Incertae Sedis bacterium | reverse complement strand
AAGGCGGCGTTGTTGAGCAGAAACCGCAATCCGGTCAGTTGCAGGATCACGCCGTTGTAATTGGAACGATCGCTTTTCATCCCGCACAGAATGTACTCCACCTCATTGTTAAAAAAGGTGTTGTCTGAAATCGGATCGGCATTCGCATGATTGAATACGCTCAAAATATACTCATTTACAAGCACGCGTGTAACCGTTCTGTCTGCCATTTCTCCGAATGACGGGAGTTCAATACCGGTCAGAGAAGGAAATCCGATTCCCAAAAATTCCGCCGAAGGAAGCCCCTCGATGACGCTGCCCTTCCGAAGCGTAGGATCCTCGCTGCGACCGCTTCCGGTGACAGGAGGAATCCCACCGCCCGTTTTCTTCTTTATAAATTCCGATACAGCCGCTTCTTTGATCTGGCTTTCAAAGATGCCGACATCCAGAAGGGAATAGCCTTTCAGATCCGCGCTGATCTCATTTGCGTCATAGTCAAAGACCTCGGTTCTTTCCGAAAATCCTCCAAACGGAAAATAGACAATCTTGTTTTTTTTCAGGCTGGCATTTGCATAAAAGCGAATATCTTTTTCGATCTGCGTACCATCTCCGCGAAACGCGATGATGCCGTATTCGGACAAAAGTCTTCTGTCATACTCCGAAAGCACAGATCTGCCTGCATTTTGCAGTGAAGCATCAATCACACTCTCCGATGCAGCGGCTCTTGACGCCGCGAAAAATACGGCGATCAACGTGATCAGACACGCAAACAGAATGGTCAGCAGGACGCCCGTGCTACCGCGATTTCCGCGTATACAGCTTTTTATTTTGTGCTTCATCCTTTTCACTCAATCAAACCCGTAACCAACGCGGCACCTTTTACGACCAACCCCTCATCGATGACATAAGACCGCCCAAGTTCATAGCTGCCGTCTTCTGCGTAAACATATTCGAGTTCGAAGGCGCCGCCACCTGCAATTGCAAAATGTTTCGCTTCAGCTTCCTGCCGGATTCGGTTTCTTTCGTCCACGGCAGTTCCAACACTTAAAATTTCGGCGGTGCCGGACTTCATCACGCTTTCCGCGCGCAGTGCGATATGTGCATATGCCTGCGCCGATGTATCCATATACATGTTGATCACAAGAGCAATCACCGCCGCAGCGCAGAGAATTGCAATCGGGAAATAAATCGCGGATTCGACCGATGCACTACCGCGCGCGGATCCCAGGAATTTCCGCATTAGAGGAATCTCCCCGAGGACAGGTGCGAAAAGACGTCGTCCACGAAGTCTTTAATCTGATTGCGGAAAATAAGTCCGACGACGATCGCGATCGCAATCAGAATCGCTACCTGCACCAATTCCATACCGGCACTTTTATTTCGGATCATTTCCCTTGCGTTGTTTGAAACCCTGATAATCGAATTCTTGATGGTTTTCATTTTTCTTTCTCCTTTTGTGTGATCGTTTCTATTTACACCGCACCCCTTATTGGGTGTGGGAATGGATGGATTTGTGCTAACCCATATTCATGATCGCCGGCGTTACCGTGACGAGCATGATCGTCAGCAACTGCAATGCCATCGGAAAGGTCAGCCGCGTTTCCGCAAGGCGACCCTGCTTCTCCGCCTCTTTTTTCCGCACCTCCCAGAGCATGTTGCTCTCCTGCTCGAGTTTTTCCGAAAGTTCGTTGCCTTTGTCGATGTTTTCACCCAAAATCGCACTGAACCGCATCAGTTCTTTCTGACCGCTGCGCCGCGCCAAATCCGCGAACTCCGTTGACAAAGACGCATTGGAAGATTCCATGTGCGACCGCATGCGAAGCAGTTCCTCGAAAAAATAACTGTGCTTCCCGGGTCGTTTCCGCCGCTCATAGTCGGCTGCCGTTTTGTCTACCGCACTCGTGATCACAAGACCGGCGTTCAGCAGCAGTAAAAGTTTTGCGAGAAACTCGGGAAAATCACGATGCATACCTTCTCTGCAGCGTTTTATCTCCGCTTCGATCCTTGCATATCTTTTGCGGTAAACGAGCACACCGAGCAACAGGGCAGCAAATGGAACGACAATCACCGCCATCATCTTCGGTGTCTTCCACCGAAGGTGAATCCCGGACGCCGTTTCTTCCGGCAGCAGCACGATGTCGCCATCCCGGTTCTTCTCAAGGTCATGGATGAGCGCATCCAGACTGCGGGTAATACTCGCCTCATATCCTCGTTCATCTTCTGCGACCACCGAATCCGTATCGCCGATCATGACGGTCATCACAAAGTTCTCGCTGGCTTCTCCCTTCTGGAGACGCGCGGTGAGATCGATGACCGCATCTTTGCGTGCCTCTACGTAATTGATTTTTCCCGTATTGTCAATGACGCGTTCATCAGCGCTTTTCCAGTCTATCGCAATGCCCGTATCCGGATCCGCGGAGATCAGCGTAAGATCTTTCGTAATGTGGCTCATATCGGCATTATCTCCGAGAATCAGCGCCGGAAGCCGCGCCTTCAGCGCTTCGATCTCATCCGCGATCACAGCGGATTCGGGCTGCTTCGGACTGACTTTCAGCACGATGTCCCGCTTTACAATCTCACCCTTAAATTCCGCTTCAAGCTGCGTTTCGATGACTTTTTCGTTCCCGCCGTATTCATCTCGAACGATGGCTTCCGCAGTCCTTGCATTTCCGCCTAAAAATTCTGTAAGAACCGTCAGGATGCCGCAGACAAAGAGCAGCAAAATCAACAGATATTTCTGTGCATTTGAGGTTTTGACCGATCGGATGATCGCACCTTCCGGTCCTGCACCAAACGCCGTGCGGTATCGCTGATCCATCGCCTCGGCGCTTCCGGTCAGCTTGCTCGGTAAAATATCTGTGAATTTTCCGAGAATTCTCTCCGGCATCGTTTTAATCTTTGCTCTTGTAATATTTGTCAGATTCTTCATAGCTCTATACTCGTGATCTTAACACTCCATAGGAAGGCCGCCGCCGTGATTGCAAGCGCTGCGGTCATGATGAACACACCGGAAAGCGTTCCGTAGAGTGGACTCAGATAGTCCGGTGAAGCGAGCTGCAGAAAGACCAGAATTACCGGCGGCATCAGCGTAAGGATAACCGATTCGTATTTTTTCTGTGTCGTCATTGTAATGATCTCGTTTCTGATTTCAAGCCGGTCAAGAATCTGCGTTGAGGCGCGACTGACCGCTTTGATCGTATCGCCGCCGGTGGACAGACAGGTAAAGTAGACGTCGATGAAGTTTTCGATCTCCTCACATGCGCTGCGCTGTGCAAAATCAAAAAGGACGTCCCGTTCAAGCTCCATTCCCTTCCACAATCGGTCGTTTATAATATGCAGTTCTATCATCACGGGCGCGTCTTGTGCATAAATGAGCGAGAGGTCAGAATAAGCTTCCTTCAGTGCTTCGGACATCTGACGCCCCACCGCAAAGGAAGCGGAAACGGAAGACAGCATATCCCGAAACTGCACCGCAAGTTCCAACCGCCGTTTTGAGGCAAGCTGATTTTCCCAAAGACGACGACATGGAACCGAAAGCAGTGTCAGCAGCAACGCCAATATCACATTGTGATAGAAAAGCAATCCCACCGCGAAAAATGCAACGCAGGCAACCAGATAATACCGCATACGCTCCTTGTGATTGAGACGGTAATACCGATAGTCCGTCAGGACATCGCGGTCACTGTCTTCCTTCTGGAAAAGTTTCATATTGAAATTCCTTTCACTTCCAACTTTGTACAATCGATCAGTTTATGCGTGGTTCGCTTAAGACCGGTGCCCGGCTGAAATTCGAAAAGCGGATTCAGCAAGATTTCGCCGCCCGACATGCCTGCGATCTCCGAGATTTCGAGGACAACCCGCCGTTTATCCGGGAGTCTGCCCAGATGCACCATGATGTCGATGCCTTCTGAAATCTGACGCCGAATCGCGTCGATCGGAAAATCTGCTGCCTGCAGAAACATCGCTTCCAGACGAAAGAGCATCCCTCTGATCGAGTTCCCATGACCTGTGGACAATGAACCGTCATGCCCGGTGTTCATCGCCTGTATCATATCCAATACTTCCTCGCCGCGCACTTCGCCAACGATAATTCTGTTTGGACGCATACGCAGGCTTGCCCGGATCAGTTGCCGCATCGACACCTCACCCTTGCCCTGTACATTTGAATTTCGGCATTCAAGCCGGACGATATTCTCGATCTCCCGGATCTGCAGTTCCGCGGAATCTTCGATTGTGATGATGCGTTCTTCCTTCGGGATATAGTTCGAAAGTGCATTCAGGAATGTTGTTTTCCCTGAACTGGTACCACCGCTGATGAAGATGTTATACGCCGCTTCCACCAGTTTTCGCAGAAAATCTGCGGCTTCCTCCGTCAGGGTTCCAAAGGATAGCAGTTCCTTCATCGTGATGCGCGATGCCGGAAACCGCCGGATCGTCAGGATCGGACCGTTCAACGCAATATTTCGGTATACCGCATTCACACGCGAACCGTCTTCAAGCCGTGCATCGAGTATCGGTGAAAGTTCGTTGATTTCCCTGTGAATTTTTGCCGCAATCCGCCGAATGACCTCTTCCAGTTCTTCCGTACTCTCAAAATGTATGTCCGTTTTTTCGAGCCGACCACCGCGCTCCACAAAGATGTCATCCTTCCCGTTCACCATGATCTCCGAAACATCCGGATCATCCGCTGCCTGCTGCAGAACATTCAGTTCCTTTCTTGTCCGATAAAAAATCGTATCGCAAAGCCGGATCTTCTCACGCGCCGACAGCGCGGCAAAAGAAATATGCTCCTGAATCTTCGTATCCAGATACTTTATGACTTCTTCGTCGCTGATCTCCCGAACGTTTTCACGAATCCATTCCCGGAGTTCATCGGTGATTTCAACCATTGCGGTTTTCGAATCATTCATTTCGCCGCATCCTTTCGGACTCCGAGAATCTCATCGGCAAGCTCTTTGACACCCATTCCAAACGCACCCGACAGACTCATTTCGACGCCGTGCTCGTGGCAGCGAAAGCTGTCAACATCGTTCGGAATATCTACGCGGGCAAAACGATCTGAATCTTCCGCCGCACCTTCTCGATATGTGGACGTTCCATAGGCTTCCGCTTCTTCCCGGACTTTATTTGTCACAAAGATCAAACCACCGGCGTCAAGACCGAACGAAGCACCGATTTCCGTCATCGTTTTAATGTAGTAACTGTTTTTCACACTTCCATCGGATCGAACGAACACAGCATCCGGTGCGTACTGCAGAAAATCCCGAACGACGTGGTCTAAACGAACACCCCAGTCTAAAATGATATGATCCAGACCTGAGTCACGCGCCAGACCCTCAAAAAAAGCGATCAGTTCTTCCGCCGCAAACTCTGTCAGAATATTAAAACCACAGGTTGTTCTGAAGTGCGCAACGCCGCACGAATCGTAAAGCAACGCCGCTTCTCTATGACGAATCAGATCGCCGCCATTATTTCTCCTGAGAAAACAATATACATAATCATTCAAATCAAGCTGCTGCGGAAGTGCATATTCCCGCATGCATTCCGGAATGTCTTCGTCCCATGTGCGCGTCCGATCCATCGGTTCCCAATAAGCCGGAGATTCATAGGGTTCAAGACTTACATACATGGTATTCCGATCTCTGAACCGGCTCAGTTCCCGCGCAACAGCGATCGCGATGCTACTCGTTCCGGCACCGCCTTCAAGACTCATAAACGAAAGAAACTGCGGCGTTCTGCCTGCTTCTGCGCCGAAATGTGCGTGTTGCGGCGACGGCCGCCCTGTACTTTTCGCATATTTCGAAAGAATGAAAGAAACCATCGTTGAACAGTTCCCGTACATATCCACGGCGGAAAGTCCTTCCGGAGGATATTCCAAAAAAGCATCATACAATACAATAGCGCGATCAATTATCCGATGTGGCAACCCGCGCTCCAGCGTATCCGTACTCAGCAAGTAGACGTCGTAAAGTGCATTTGAACGCCCCGGATCCACGGCATCGAAATCTTCAGAACCGGAATACTCCGCGCTGAATTCCTCAGAATCGAAATCTTCAAAGTTATAATCTTCAAAAACGAAAAAACGAAACCCCGCATATGTCGCCGCAACAGACCGAATCAGCGCCTGCGTATAGGCCGTATCCATATTCAATATACAAACAGTAATATTTTCCATTATTACCTCCTTCATCCAATATAAAAATACCAAATATATCATTCAATGTCAATATGTTCCTGTAAAATTATTCAAAAAAACCCGGGCGACATACCCGGGCTTCTCAGAACTCTATGAAGTTTCTACTCTGCGGCTTTGAGCGCTGCCTGCGCCGCTGCCAGACGTGCGATCGGCACCCTGAACGGTGAACAGGAGACATAGTGCAGTCCGATCTCATAGCAGAACTCGACGGTCGAAGGATCGCCGCCGTGTTCTCCGCAGATCCCCAGTTTGATATCGGGACGCGCTTCCCTGCCGAGTTTGACAGCGTATTTCACAAGCTTGCCGACGCCGTCCTGATCGAGCTTTGCAAACGGGTCGTTCTCGTAGATCTTGGTCTCGTAATAGGAATCAAGGAAAGAACCCGCGTCGTCGCGGCTGAAGCCGAAGGTCATCTGCGTCAAGTCATTCGTCCCGAACGAGAAAAACTCCGCTTCCTGCGCGATTTCATCGGCGGTCACAGCCGCACGGGGAATCTCGATCATCGTACCGACCTTGTATTTGAGCGCGACACCGGACGCGGCGATCAGCTTATCCGCAGTGGTCGTGATGATGTTCTTCACAAATGCAAGCTCTTTGCGTTCGCCGACGAGCGGCACCATGATCTCAGGCACGATATCCCATTCGGGGTGCCTCTTCTGTACGTTGATCGCCGCCATGATGATCGCTTCCGTCTGCATCTCGCCGATCTCGGGATAAGTCACGTCGAGACGGCAGCCTCTATGTCCCATCATCGGGTTAAACTCATGCAGGCTGGCAATCTTCGATTTTAGCGTATCCAGCGGGATGTTCATCTCCTTCGCGAGCGCGGTGATATCATCTTCGTCTGTCGGCAGGAACTCGTGGAGCGGCGGATCGAGCAAGCGGATCGTGATCGGGAAGCCGTTCATCGCCTCGTAGATGCCTTCAAAATCGCCCTGCTGGATCGGCAGGATCTTCGCCAGGGCAGCCTTGCGCTGTTCTACCGTCTCGGAAACGATCATCTCGCGGATCGCCGCGATGCGATCCGCTTCAAAGAACATGTGCTCCGTGCGGCAGAGTCCGATGCCCTCGGCGCCGAAGGCAAGCGCCTGCGCCGCATCCGTCGGCGTATCGGCGTTCGTACGCACATTCATCGTCCTGTATTTGTCCGCCCACGACATGAGGCGCTCAAAGTAACCGCTGATCGAAGCCGGCACCGTCTTGATCGCTTCGCCGTACACATTGCCCGTCGAACCGTCGAGGGAGATCCAGTCGCCTTCCTTGTAGACGTTGCCGCCGAGCTCAAACTGCTTCGCCGCTTCGTTGATCTTGATCGCGCCGAGCCCCGACACGCAGCAGGTGCCCATGCCGCGCGCGACGACTGCCGCGTGGGAGGTCATGCCGCCGCGAACGGTCAGAATGCCCTTCGCATAGTGCATGCCCTCGATATCCTCAGGGGAAGTCTCCAGACGGGCGAGGATGACGTCCGCGCCCTTCTTCGTCGCCCATTCCGTTGCGTCTTCCGCCGTAAACACGACCTGTCCGCACGCAGCGCCCGGGGAGGCCGGCAGTCCCGTGCCGATCACCTTCGCGTTCTTCAGCGACGCCGTATCAAACTGCGGATGCAGCAAAGCGTCGAGCGTTCTGGGGTCGATCATCTTGACCGCGCCCTTCTCGTCGATCATGCCCTCATCCACGAGGTCGCAGGCGATCTTGAGCGCAGCCGCCGCCGTCCGCTTGCCGTTTCTCGTCTGAAGCATGAAGAGCTTGCCGTCTTCGATCGTGAATTCCATATCCTGCATGTCGCGATAGTGCTCCTCGAGCTTGTTTACGATCGCAACGAACTGATCGTAGACCACGGGGTTCTGATCCTTGAGCTGATCGATGGTCAGCGGCGTCCGGACGCCTGCGACGACGTCTTCGCCCTGCGCGTTCATCAGATATTCACCGTAAAGTCCCTTTTCTCCCGTGGAGGGATCACGCGAGAACGCAACGCCCGTACCCGAGGTGTCGCCCGTGTTTCCGAAGACCATCTCCTGGACGTTTACGGCCGTACCCCACGAATAGGGGATGTCGTTCATTCTGCGGTAATAGATCGCGCGCGGATTGTCCCAACTGCGGAACACGGCCTTGATCGCGCCGAAGAGCTGTTCTTTCGGATCGGACGGGAAATCCGCACCGATCTTGTTCTTATATTCCGCCTTAAACTGCTCCGCAAGCAGCTTCAAGTCATCGGCCGTGAGATCGGTATCCTGTGTGACGCCGCGCTTTTCTTTCAGATCGTCAATGAGTTCTTCGAAAAATTTCTTGCCGACTTCCATGACGACGTCGGAGTACATCTGGATAAAACGCCTATAGGAATCATATGCGAAACGCGGGTTGCCGGTTTTCTGCGCAAAGGTCCCGACCACCGTCTCGTTCAGACCGAGATTCAGGATCGTATCCATCATGCCGGGCATCGACGCGCGGGCGCCGGATCTGACGGAAACGAGCAAGGGATTTTCCGTATCGCCGAATTTCTTGCCCGTAATGCCTTCGAGCTTGCCGATGTACTCGAGAATCTCCGCCTGTATCTGCTCATTGATCTTTTCGCCGTCATCGTAATACTGCGTACAGGCTTCGGTCGTGATCGTGAAGCCCTGCGGTACCGGCATGCCGAGTCCAGTCATTTCAGCGAGGTTCGCGCCCTTTCCGCCCAAAAGATTGCGCATAGACGCATTCCCTTCGCTAAACAGATATACAAACTTTTCACTCATCAGAATAACATCCTTTCCTCAATATAACGCCTCACTTCTTCTATTGGAATACGGACCTGCTGCATGCTGTCGCGGTCGCGAATCGTGACAGCGCCGTCTTCCGCCGTGTCAAAATCCACCGTGATACAAAACGGCGTGCCGATTTCATCCTCTCGTCTGTAACGCTTTCCGATGTTGCCGGCTACGTCGTAATCGACCATGAAGTATCCCGACAATTCGCGGTAAAGCGCCTCTGCTTCCTCGGACTGCTTCTTCGTGAGCGGCAGCACCGCCGCCTTAAACGGCGCGAGCGCCGGATGTAAATGCAGCACGGTTCTCGAATCGTCCGTGCTCTTTTCATCCTCCGAAAGTCCTTCTTCTTCATAAGCGTTTACCAAAAACGCCAAAAGTACCCGATCCGCACCGAGCGAAGGTTCGATACAGTAAGGGACATACTTTTCGTTTGTCTCGGGGTCTCTGTACGAGAGATCCTTTTTCGAATGTTCGATGTGCTGTTTCAGATCGTAATCCGTCCGATCCGCGATGCCCCAGAGCTCGCCCCAGCCGAACGGGAATCTGAATTCGATGTCCGTCGTCGCATTGCTGTAATGCGAGAGTTCCTCCGGGTCGTGATCGCGCAATTTGATGTTCTCGTCGCGAATCCCGAGGGCTTTCAAGAAATTCACGCAGTAATCCTTCCAGTAGGAAAACCACTCGAGGTCCTTCCCAGGTTCACAGAAGAATTCCAGTTCCATCTGTTCGAACTCGCGCGTCCGAAAGATGAAATTGCCGGGCGTGATCTCGTTGCGGAAGGACTTTCCGACCTGCGCGATCCCGAACGGTATTTTCTTTCTCGATGTGCGCTGCACATTGCTGAAGTTCACGAAGATGCCCTGCGCCGTCTCCGGCCGCAGATAGATCTCGTTCTGCGAATCAGACGTGACGCCTGCATGCGTCCGGAACATGAGATTGAACTGGCGGATGCCCGTGAAATCGTTCTTGCCGCAGTCGGGACACTTGATGTCGTTGTCCTTGATGAACGCTTCCATCTTCTCGTTCGGCCAGCCGTCGATGGGAACGGGCGTTTCGCCCTTCTCCTTGAAATACGCTTCGATGAGCTGATCCGCACGGAACCTGGACTTGCACGATTTGCAGTCGATGAGCGGATCCGCAAAGCCGCCGACGTGACCGGAAGCCACCCAGATCTCGGGATTCATGAGGATCGCGGAGTCGAGTCCCACGTTATACGGGGACTCCTGTACGAACTTCCGCCACCAGGCTTTCTTAATGTTGTTTTTGAGCTCAACGCCCAGAGGACCATAGTCCCAACTGTTTGCAAGACCGCCGTAAATATCGGAACCGGGGTAGATGTATCCCCGGTTCTTTGCAAGTGCGACGATTTTGTCCATTGTTACATCA
>JAISKP010000127.1 GCA_031260885.1 Eubacteriales Family XIII. Incertae Sedis bacterium | reverse complement strand
AAGCCCGCAGCAAAGAAAGCGGATGCAGCTGCAGCGGACGATACGACGAAACCGGCCGCAAAGAAGGCGCCCGCGAAGAAAGCACCGGCAAAGAAAGCCGATGATGCGGCAGCCGATGACAAACCTGTAAAGAAGGCACCGGCGAAGAAACCGGCTGCAAAGAAAGATACGGACGAAACCACTGATCAGAAAGATACGGAGGAATAAACCATGGCGAGTAAAAAGGGTGTAGGTAGCTCCAAGAACGGTCGCGAGAGTGAAGCCAAGCGACTGGGCGTCAAGACAGGTGACGGCCAGTATGTAAGTGCAGGGAGCATCCTCGTAAGACAGCGCGGCACGAAATTCCATCCCGGCAACAACGTAGGCATCGGCGGTGACGACACGCTGTTCGCGAAGGTTGACGGCAATGTCAAGTTTGAGCGTTATGACAAGAAGCGCAAACAGGTCAGCGTTTACGCATCCCAGGAGGCATAACAGCCCGCTGCACCGTGCGAAACCGCAAGCGCCTCATAAAATGCAAGGGATATCGGGCATCCGATGTCCTTTTTTGCAGAATTTCTTTAAAGTGAAGATACCGGATATATTCGAAAGACGGACTTTGCATGCGCACAGTATTAAGAAATGATTGAATTGAAATCGGGAAGCTCGGGGACTTTATGTTTGTAGACAGCGCAAAAATCACGATTTGCTCCGGAAGGGGCGGCGATGGTGCCGTTTCGTTCAGGCGTGAACCCTTCGTTCCGGACGGAGGTCCCGACGGCGGAAACGGCGGGAAAGGTGGCGACGTCATCTTTGAAGCCGACCGCAACCTTCGTACGCTCATGGACTTTAAATACAAGAAGAAGTACGTGGCCGAAGCCGGACAGGGCGGCATGAAGCGCAATAAATACGGTAAAAAGGGTCAGGATCTGATCATCAGGGTTCCGGTCGGTACGGTCGTGTTTGATACCGAGACCGGAAAGATCATGCAGGATCTCGTGACAGACAAGGAACAGTTTGTCGCTGCGATCGGCGGTAAGGGTGGTCTCGGCAACAGCAATTACAAAAATTCGATGCGGCAAGCTCCGAATTTTGCGGAAGCGGGGAGCGTGGGCAATGAGCGGCTCGTCACGTTGGAACTGAAACTCATCGCAGACGTCGGTCTGATCGGGTTTCCGAATGTCGGAAAATCAACGCTTCTTTCCGTATCAAGCAGTGCAAAGCCGAAGATTGCGGACTATCATTTCACGACGCTCGTCCCGAACCTCGGCGTGGTGGAGCTTGCGAATACGGAGTTTGTCCTCGCGGACATCCCTGGACTCATCGAGGGTGCCGCGAAGGGTGCCGGACTCGGATTTGATTTCCTGAAGCACGTGGAGAGAACAAGGGTTCTTATTCATGTGATCGATGCGTCGGGCAGCGAGGAGCGAAATCCGCTGGAGGATTTCCTCAAGATCAACGCTGAGATCGGCGAATATTCTCAGAAGCTCATCTCCAAGGCGCAGATCGTGGCACTGAACAAAATAGACCTGACCGATCAGGATTCCGAAGCCTATCGGGAATTGACCGATTATCTGACCGCGGAAGGTTATGCATATTTTCCGATCTGTGCCGCGACAAACCAAGGCGTACACGAACTGCTGAATGCGGCTGCGGCGGTGCTCGACAGGGTGTTCCGCGAAGAATCCGAGGAGGATCTGCTTGCGGATCAGGATCGCATTGTCCCGATCAGGACCGAGGATGAACCGGACTACCGTGTCGTGAACATCGAAACGGACAATGGTGTTTACATCCTCTCCGGAAAACAGCTGAAAAAGATCTTCAATTCCACGAATTTCAACGATTACGGCTCATTGCGTTATCTGTATAACCATCTGAAGAGAATCGGCGTCATCAAACAGCTTAAAAAAATGGGTCTCGAGGAGGGCGATACGGTTCGTATTTACGGATTTGAATTTGAATATACGGATGAATAGAATCCCGCATAACAGACGAAAGAATCCCGCCTATCGGAACAGGAATCGTATACAGTAAAATAATTATGAAACAGGAATATTTGACGATCTTACAGGAATACGGTACGCCGGAGCACGTGATCAGGCATTGCGCCGCCGTATCCGAAATGGCGGTGCGCGTTGCACACGCGCTGAATGACGTCGCTTTTTGGTCTGAGCGGCCGCTGGACGTGGATCTTGTCGAAAGAGCATCTGCCCTGCACGACATCGCGCGTGCGGATGCACATCACGCGTCGGTCGGTGCCGAGGTCGTAGGGCGTTTTGATCCGGCGGCAGCGGAAGTGATCCGTAAACACATGCAACACAATTTCCCCGAGTCGCTTGAGGGGGTTACAGAGACGGATATCCTCTGTCTGGCGGATCGATCCGTCCATGAGGACGAGTACATCGGTTACGAGCCGCGTATGCAGGAGATACGATCCCGGTTTATGGGCGATCCGGAAGCGGTCGCGCGGTTGACCGAGAAGATCGCGGAGACGGCAAAACTGATCGAAGAGATCGAAACAGTGACAGGCAGGACAATAGATGAGATCGCAACGTGCGGCATCGTCCCGGTGCGGCGGATCCTCAGACTTGTTGAAAAGCCCGGACGGTATATCGGCGGCGAGATCAATATGGCGGTCAAGGATCTCTCAGCGGAATGCCTCCGGTTTTGCTTTGTGTTTCCGGATCTCTATGAGATCGGTATGTCCTATACCGGTTTGCAGATTCTGTATGGGCTGTTAAACGCCCATGAGGGCATCTATTGCGAACGTGCCTTCTCACCCGCGCTCGATATGGAAAAAGTAATGCGCGAAAACGGGCTTCCGCTCTTCACGCTCGAGACGCATTCTGCCCTGAAAACAATGGATATCATCGGCTTTACACTGCAATACGAACAGAGTTTCACAAACGTGTTGAATGCACTTGATCTTGCGGGTATTCCGCTTACCACCCGGGAACGTCAGGATTCCGGGCTTGATTATCCGCTGATCATCGCCGGTGGACCCTGCACATACAATCCCGAACCGCTCGCGGACGTATTTGACGTCATTCAGATCGGTGATGGCGAGGAACTGCTGCCCGAACTCTGCGATCTCTATAATGTGTGTAAAAAACAAGGCATCGCGAGAGAAGAATTTTTAAAACGTGCGGCGGCTTTAGACGGAATCTATATTCCGAGCTTTTATGTCCCGGTATACACCGATACGGGCGGGGTGCGCTCTGCGGAAACAGACGCCATGGGCAATGAACCCGGTGCGGCTGTAGCCGTATTCTCTCATTTTGAGAAGAAGTATGATTTTCTGAAAGACCGCATTGAAAAGCGCGTCTTAAAGGATCTGGAAGACGCCTACTATCCCGAAAATCCGATTGTTCCGATCGTGGAAACCGTGCAGGAGCGTGCGGTGGTCGAGATCTTCAGAGGCTGCGGACGCGGCTGCAGATTCTGCCAGGCCGGCTTTGTGTACCGTCCGATCCGGCTGCGTTCCAAGGATAAAATCCTACAGCAGATCAATGCGCAACTGGAAAGTACGGGTTACGACGAGGTTTCGCTGCTTTCCCTGTCCGCAGGCGATTATCCCGGCATCGAAGATCTGGTGACGGATCTGATTGACAACCTTACAAAGCGCAATGTCTCGCTCTCGCTTCCGTCTCTGCGCCTCGACTCGCTTACGGAGCAGACGATGAAAAAGTTGGGAGAATACAAAAAAACAAGCCTGACCTTCGCACCGGAAGCCGGTACGCAGCGGTTGCGCGACGTGATCAACAAGAACATCAACGAAGATCACATCATGACGAGCATCGAACGCGCGATCGGCATCGGCTGGACAAAGGTGAAACTCTACTTTATGATCGGTCTTCCGACGGAAACCACCGAGGATTTGGACGGTATCGTAGCGCTGGCCGCTGCGGTCATGCGCAGAGCACGCCAGATTCAGGAAAAGGGCAAGCGAACCTTCAATCTGACCGTGAGCGTTTCGAATTTCGTTCCCAAGCCGAACACGCCGTTCCAGTGGTGTGCGGGAAACACGGAAGAGGAACTGCGGGAGAAGAATTTCTATCTGAAAGACCGGTTTAAAAGCGTAAAGGGCGCAAATTTTCAGTTTCACGACACGAGGACGAGCTTCGTAGAGATGATGCTTGCAAAAGGGGACCGCAGAACCTTTCTTGCGATCCGGGAAGCCGTTCGCAGGGGCTGCCGCTTCGACAGCTGGCACGAACACTTCAACTACAACAACTGGATCGAAGCCTTTAAAGCCGCAAACATTCCGCTGCGCGCCGACCTCTATACAGACCTTGATGCACCGTTGCCGTGGGACATCATTTCCCCCGGTATGGATAAAGCGCTGCTGCGCAGAGAATACGAGAAGGCGGTGAACGCCGCAGGGGAGAACGTCGTTGAAAGGACGGTGAATCCCGAATGAAGTATGTGATAAAATTCACAAAAAAAGACCGTATGGCTTTCATCTCCCATCTGGATCTGCAGCGCCTGATGCTGCGCGTCCTGAGAATCGCAAAAATACAGCCATCCTATTCGCAGGGCTACA